>NZ_CBFFRJ010000024.1:0-48144 GCF_965644225.1 Phytobacter sp. V91
TGCGGGCATCGTGAAAAATCTATGGCAAAGAAAGCCTTATGTTCTCATAACTGACGATTAAATCGCACCTTCCTTAATCGATCTAACGAAGATCCTGGAGGATCCTTGCGATTTCCTGTTTGGGTCGTATAATCCTTCCCCCGGCGTGTTATGCTCGTTTTCAACCGTCGAACGCTGAGTGTTTTTCACCCTAATCTGTGCAAAAATACACGCGTTATAAGGAAAGAGAATTGACTCCGGAGTGTACAATTATTACAATCCGGCCTCTTTAATCACCCACACTGAAGCGTTAGTCGTTCGCTTAGCCTTACGGGCATACGCAAAAGTCAGTGAATTCATTCAAGTTTAGGTAGAAATCGCCATGAAACGCACTTTTCAACCGTCCGTACTGAAGCGCAACCGTTCACACGGCTTCCGTGCTCGTATGGCTACTAAAAATGGTCGCCAGGTTCTGGCTCGTCGTCGCGCTAAAGGCCGCGCACGTCTGACCGTTTCCAAGTAATAAAAGCTAACCCCTCGGTGGTTAAGCTCGCTTTTCCCAGGGAGTTACGTTTGTTAACTCCCAATCATTTCACATTCGTCTTCCAGCAGCCACAACGGGCTGGCACGCCGCAAATCACCATCCTCGGCCGCCTGAATTCGCTGGGGCATCCCCGTATCGGTCTTACCGTCGCCAAAAAAAATGTTAAACGAGCCCATGAGCGCAATCGGATTAAACGTCTGACGCGTGAAAGCTTTCGTTTACGTCAACATGAACTTCCGGCAATGGATTTCGTGGTGGTGGCGAAAAAAGGGGTTGCCGACCTCGATAACCGAGCGCTTTCGGAAGCGTTGGAAAAGTTATGGCGCCGCCATTGTCGCCTGGCTCACGGCTCCTGATAGGCCTTATTCGGGTCTATCAAATCCTGATTAGTCCGCTACTCGGGCCACGTTGCCGTTTCACACCAACCTGCTCTCACTATGGAATTGAGGCATTGAGCAGGTTTGGAATGATAAAAGGCAGTTGGTTGACAGTGAAACGCGTATTAAAATGCCACCCTTTACACCCGGGTGGAGACGATCCCGTCCCGCCAGGACCCTTTAATACCAGAGAACACTAACGATGGATTCGCAACGCAATCTTTTTGTCATCGCTTTGTTGTTCGTGTCTTTCATGATCTGGCAAGCCTGGGAGCAGGATAAAAATCCTCAGCCTCAGCAGCAGATCACGCAGACTACGACCACCGCAGCGGGTAGCGCAGCCGACCAGGGCGTACCAGCCAGTGGCCAGGGGAAACTGATTTCGGTTAAAACCGACGTGCTGGAAATGACCATCAACACCCGTGGTGGTGATGTTGAGCAGGCCCTGCTTTTGGGTTACCCGAAAGATCTGGGTGCTACCGAGCCTTTCCAGTTACTGGAAACAACGCCTCAGTTTATCTATCAGGCACAAAGCGGTCTGACCGGTCGCGACGGTCCGGATAATCCGGCTAATGGTCCGCGTCCGCTGTACAATAGCGAAAAAGATGCGTTCGTACTGGCTGATGGCCAGAACGAGCTGGCGATCCCGCTGACTTACACCGATGCCGCTGGCAACACCTTCACCAAAACCTTCACCCTGAAACGTGGTGAATATGCGGTGAATGTTGGCTACGGCGTGCAGAACGCCAGCGAAAAACCGCTGGAAGTCTCCTCCTTCGGTCAGCTGAAACAGTCCATCAATCTGCCATCGCATCGCGATACCGGCAGCAATAACTTCGCACTGCATACCTTCCGTGGCGCGGCGTACTCTACGCCTGACTCGAAGTATGAGAAATATAAGTTCGATACCATTGCGGACAACGAAAACCTGAACATCAGCGCCAACAACGGTTGGGTTGCGATGCTCCAGCAGTATTTTGCTACCGCATGGATCCCACATACTGAAGGCGCGAATAACTTCTATACCGCCAACCTGGGCAACGGTATTGCAGCCATCGGCTACAAATCGCAGCCGGTTCTGGTCCAGCCTGGTCAGAAGAGTGAGCTGAACAGCACTCTGTGGGTAGGCCCGGCCATTCAGGATAAAATGGCTGCTGCTGCGCCGCACCTGGATTTGACCGTGGACTACGGCTGGTTGTGGTTCATTTCTCAGCCGCTGTTTAAACTGCTGAAATGGATCCATAGCTTCCTGGGTAACTGGGGCTACTCGATCATCGTCATTACCTTTATCGTTCGTGGCATCATGTACCCGCTGACCAAAGCGCAGTACACCTCCATGGCGAAAATGCGCATGTTGCAGCCTAAAATTCAGGCCATGCGTGAGCGTCTGGGCGATGACAAACAGCGTCAGAGTCAGGAAATGATGGCGCTGTACAAAGCGGAAAAAGTGAACCCGTTGGGTGGTTGTTTCCCGCTGCTGATTCAGATGCCAATCTTCCTGGCGCTGTATTACATGCTGATGGGTTCCGTTGAGCTGCGCCATGCGCCGTTCGCACTGTGGATCCATGACCTGTCTGCTCAGGACCCTTACTACATCCTGCCGATCCTGATGGGTATCACGATGTTCTTCATTCAGAAGATGTCGCCGACCACCGTGACCGACCCGATGCAGCAGAAGATCATGACCTTTATGCCGGTCATCTTCACCGTCTTCTTCCTGTGGTTCCCGTCAGGTCTGGTGCTGTACTATATCGTCAGCAACCTGGTAACCATTATTCAGCAGCAGCTGATTTACCGTGGTCTGGAGAAACGTGGCCTGCATAGCCGCGAGAAGAAAAGCTCCTGACCTGTAACCGGGTGAGCTAAGCGCCACCCGGCAAACGGAAGAGTAAATAGAGGGCGGTCAGCAGACCGCCTTTTTTATTGGAATAAAGAGACAAGCCATGAGCCATAACGACACCATTGTCGCCCAGGCAACCCCACCGGGACGCGGTGGTGTGGGTATCCTGCGTATTTCCGGCCTGAATGCCCGCGATGTCGCGCACGCGGTTTTAGGCAAGCTGCCGAAGCCTCGCTACGCCGACTATCTGCCATTTATCGACCTCGACGGAAGCACGCTGGATCAAGGCATTGCGCTGTGGTTCCCCGGTCCCAACTCCTTTACGGGCGAAGACGTGCTGGAGCTACAAGGGCACGGCGGCCCGGTGATTCTGGATCTGCTGCTCAAACGTATTCTGACCCTTCCTGGCGTGCGAATCGCAAAGCCGGGAGAATTCTCAGAACGCGCCTTCCTTAACGACAAACTCGATTTAGCCCAGGCTGAAGCTATTGCCGACCTGATTGATGCCAGCTCCGAGCAGGCCGCACGCTCAGCGGTGAACTCGTTACAGGGGGTGTTTTCCGCTCGCGTGAATCATTTAGTGGAAGCGCTCACTCACCTGCGCATCTACGTCGAAGCGGCTATCGATTTCCCGGACGAGGAGATCGACTTCCTGTCCGACGGTAAAATTGAAGCCCAGCTCAATGCGGTGATTGTCGATCTGGACGCGGTACGTGCCGAGGCGCGCCAGGGCAGCCTGTTGCGTGAAGGGATGAAAGTGGTGATTGCCGGTCGCCCAAATGCCGGGAAATCGAGCCTGCTGAACGCGCTGGCAGGCCGTGAGGCAGCGATCGTGACTGATATCGCCGGCACCACGCGCGACGTCCTGCGCGAACATATTCATATCGACGGCATGCCGCTGCATATTATTGATACCGCAGGCCTGCGCGACGCGAGTGATGAAGTCGAACGCATTGGTATTGAACGCGCCTGGCAGGAAATCGAGCAAGCCGACCGTGTGCTGTTTATGGTTGACAGCACCACCACCGACGCCCTGAATCCCGCTGAAATCTGGCCTGACTTTATCGCTCGTCTGCCGCAGAAACTGCCAATTACAGTGGTGCGTAACAAAGCGGACGTCACTGGCGAGGCGCCAGGCATCAGCGATGTAAATGGTCACTCACTTATTCGTCTTTCGGCCCGGACGGGTGAAGGTGTTGATGAGTTACGTAGCCATCTGAAACAGAGCATGGGTTTTGACACCATACTGGAAGGCGGCTTCCTGGCGCGCCGTCGTCATCTACAGGCCTTAGAAGAGGCCGCAAATCACCTGCAACAGGGTAAAGCGCAGTTGCTGGGGGCATGGGCGGGTGAATTACTGGCAGAGGAGCTGCGCCTCGCTCAGCAGTCCCTGAGCGAAATAACGGGCGATTTTACCTCCGATGATCTGCTGGGACGTATTTTCTCCAGCTTCTGTATCGGGAAGTAACCCCAGAGCAGCACACTCAACAAGGCGACCGCCTCATTCACAGGGTCGCCTGCTTCCGGCCACCCACTGCTTTTTGTGCAACCTTCGTCTCTGCCTGCCAGCCCCTTCCGGCGTTTCAATTGTGCAGGAAATATGTAGATGGACATCTATTGACTAAATTTATTGTAAAAGTCAGTGCCTGGGGCTTTTCAGATACCTTTTTCCACATTAAAACCTAATCGGTATGCGCGATAATGTGCATCACTGCTTCCAGTACCGGACCATTATCACGGAGCGAAAAATGGCAACGCATTTTGCAAGAGGGACCCTCTCCGGAGGATGCTTAGTTTCAACCCGACTCTCTCAGCTCTGCCGCGACAGCGCCAGACAACTTCCTGAACACCAGCAGTCGCGGTTCCTGGCCTCCAGAGCATTACTCGCCGAAATGATGTTTATGCTGTACGGCGTCGGTGAATTACCGGACATCATAATTGAATCCAGTGGACGCCCTAAGTTTTCCGATCCTGACCTGCCGCACTTCTCTCTAGCCTCTACCGGTAATATGGTGGGCGTTGCCATCGCCACCGAAGGTGAATGCGGCCTCAATATGGAACTCCAGCGCGCCACACGCAGTTTTCATAGCCCTTATACACAACAGGGCTGGCAACTGACCAGTAACGAACAGCTGTGGATTAACAACCAAAACGATCCCAATGAAGCCCAGACGCAGTTGTCTACCCTGCGGCAAAGTGTGCTGCAATTGATCAATCAGATGCACAACGGGCACGACCTGTTGCAGTTGCTGCCCGGAGCCGGACGTCTGCGTGTGCCACAGCTGGCACAGGTAGAAGTATTGTGTGACGCTGAGGATGTGCTGATCTGGTCGGTGGCAGCCACACCGGCCATTGAGAGCCTTAAAATCTGGGAGTTTGACAGTAAAAACGGCTGGCGCTATCTGCCGGATGTGCAAACCCGCGCAAACGATCCCGCTTCGCGTTTAATGCGATTTACCAGCTTACCAGCAGAAAAAACCCTTACCCTTAACTGACCTGATTAAAAAAGCCCGGTAGCGTTACCGCTTACCGGGCTTGTCTGCGTGCTGAATACCGATATTAATGGTCGATAAAAACAATTTTCAACAAGAACAGCAGCGCGACCACTATCACGCAAGGGCTCAGCTCGCGCAGACGGCCAGTGAACAGCTTCATTATGCAGTAGGAGATAAAGCCTAACGCAATGCCTTCAGTAATGGAGAAGCTGAACGGCATCATCACCGCGGTAATAAACGCAGGCACGGCTTCAGTCAGGTCATCCCACTTCACACGCGCAAGGCTGGACGTCATCAGCACGCCAACATAGATCAGCGCACCCGCAGCGGCATACGCAGGAACCATACCCGCCAGTGGCGAAAGGAAGATAACCAGCAGGAACAGGATACCCACCACGACCGCGGTCAGACCGGTACGGCCGCCCACGGAGACGCCGGAAGAAGATTCGATATATGCAGTGACAGAAGAGGTACCGATAAAGGAACCGGCAACCGAAGAGATACTGTCGACATACAGCGCCTGTTTCATGCGCGGGAATTTACCCTTCTCATCCACCAGCCCGGCTTTGTCGGTAACCCCGATAAGCGTACCCGAGGAGTCGAACAGGTTAACCAGCATAAAGGAGAAAATGACTCCTGCCAGACCAATGTTAAACGAACCGGCCAAATCCACATTGCCCACTACGCTTGTGATGCTCGGCGGTGCGGAAACAATACCGTGGTACTGCACATCGCCCATCAGCCAGCCCAACAGCGTGGTGACAACGATAGACACCAGTACTGCAGCATGAATATTGCGGGATGCCAGAATGGCAATGATAAAGAAGCCCAGCACACCCAGCAGGACGCTGTGTGAGGTCAGATTACCAATGGACACCAGAGTATCTTTGTTCGCCACGATAACGCCGGCGTTTTTCAGACCCATCATGCCGATAAACAGACCGATGCCGCTGGTAATACCTACGCGCAGGCCCATCGGAATATTGGCAATCATCCAGTAACGAACGCGGAAAATGGTCAGCAATAACAGACCTACCGCACCCCAGAAAATTGCCCCCATGCCGATCTGCCAGGAGAGGCCCATCGCGCCAACCACCACAAAAGCAAAGAAGGCATTCAGCCCCATTGCTGGTGCCAGAGCCACCGGCAGGTTGGCAAACAGCCCCATCAGGATGCTACCGAATGCAGCAATCAGACAGGTGGTAACGAAGACCGCACTGGTGTCCATCCCGGCAACACCCAAAATCTGCGGGTTAACAAAGACGATGTAAACCATCGTTAAAAAAGTGGTGAAACCGGCGATCACTTCGGTGCGTGCCGACGTGCCATGCTCACGCAGTTTAAACACGCGTTCAAGCAACCCCTGGCCCGACGCCTGGGTAGTCTGTTGTTGGCTCATTATCAATTTCCGAACAAAGGAGGGAAAATTCGTCGCTATCCTATACCAAAATGAGACAATGTTGACCGTTATCACACACTTTTTTTCATTGAATTTGCTTATACGGCAACGATTGCGTGACGTAATCTGTCTTAAGTAAACGTTAAACTTGCAACATTCCCTAAATAAATCGAGTTACAGGAAACGGCATGTCCCAAATAGAAGCAGTATTTTTCGACTGTGACGGCACCCTGGTCGACAGTGAAGTCATTTGTTCGCGCGCTTATGTGCATATGTTTAAAGAATTTGGCATCGATCTCGATCTTGAGGAGGTGTTTAAGCGCTTTAAAGGTATGAAACTTTACGAAATTATCGCCGTCATCGGTGAAGAGTATGGCGTTAAGCTGGAAAACAGCGCGCTGGAGCCCGTGTTTCGTGCCGAGGTTGCACGTCTGTTTGACTCTGAGCTGGAAATCATACCCGGTGCAAAAGCGCTGCTGGATGCGGTGACAGTGCCGGTTTGCGTGGTCTCCAATGGCCCGGTCAGCAAAATGCAGCATTCGCTGGGGAAAACAGGCCTGCTACACCATTTCCCGGATCTCTTGTTTAGTGGTTACGATATTCAAAGCTGGAAGCCGGAACCGGCGCTCATGTTCCATGCAGCGAAGGCACTGGGCGTGAATACGCCGCGCTGTATTCTGGTTGATGATTCTGTTGCTGGCGTGCAGTCCGGTATTGCGGCGGGAATGGAGGTGTTTTACTTCTGCGCCGATCCGCATAACAAACCCGTTGACCACCCGCAGGTCACCACCTTTACCGAACTGTCGCAGCTGCCTGCGCTATGGCAGGCGCGCGGCTGGAACATCAGCCGCTAAGCATGACGCCTCTCCTGAAAAGGAGAGGCGTGACACCTTACTTAAACACCTTCTGTACAAACTCAGCGTAGGCCGGACGCCAGACGTCCATTTCATGATTCAGACCAGGGTACATCTTGTAATCAAACGTAATGCCCTGTTTTTCCAGCTCAGCCTTGAGTCCCGCAATGTCTTTACCGGTCACCGAGTCCTTCTCACCCACCACCACCGTAAAGTTGCGGAGCTGGGCATTAATGGCCTGCGGTTTGGCAAGTTGCGCGGCAACACCCGCATCCGGCACCGTCGCAGTGGTGACGCCGCTAAAGGTCGCCAGCCAACCGAAGCTGTCCAGATGATTCATCCCTGACACCAGAGCCTGATAGCCCCCTTGCGATAGTCCCGCCAGTGCACGCCCGTCAGCATCTTTACGCACATTAAACCGCCCATCGACCATCGGGATGATGTCGTGCATCAGCTCACGGTTAGCCGCTTTTGCGTTCAGCGGATAGAAGGTTTTGCGCCGCTCTTTCGGCGGATAGTTTTCTGGAATCGCCTGCGTGATTTCCGTTTCTGTATCCGGCACCACCACCAGCATTGGCTTGATTTTGCCTTCTGCCAGCAGGTTGTCCATGATTTGCGGCAGACGCCCCTGGTCGATAGCTGACAAACCGGTGTCACCGAAGCCGTGGTAGAAGTAGAGCACCGGCAGCGGTTCGCCTTTTCCGTTATAGCCCGGTGGCGTCCAGATATAGACGCGACGCTCAGAGCGCAGCTCTTTCGAGTGGTAAGTCACTGTCAGTAAATCACCATGCGGGACCGCGCGATCGTCGAGAATGCTTCCCGGTACCAGAATCAGACTGGTGTTGACCTGGCGCTGCGGTTTCTGGAAACGGCTTCCTGTATCCACCGAACGGAACCCATCAACATCAAAATAATACTCGTAGAGATTGGGCGTCAGGCTTTTGCTCTTCCAGGACCAGACACCGCTGTCGTCTTTGGTCATATCATGTGAGACGAAGTTATCTGGTGTGGAACCCGTAATGACTGATACGCGCTTTGCACCCGGCGCGAACAGACGATACGTAATACTCTTATCCGCATTAACCTGCGTCACGTACTGGCTAACCGGCACAGACATATCCGGAGTGACCGGGAAGGGGGCGGCAAATGTCGGTACCGACATACCACCTGACAGGGCTGATACTGCCAGAGCCAGACAGGCAAGTTGTCTTTTCATATCATCTCCTTGGTGTTGTTTTTCCACGCCAACGCATCGATAACCGCCACATTGTTACCACCAGACTTCAGCCTGTACGCCCGCTGCGAACTGGTCATTTTTCTCGTCAGCAAAGCTGAAGTTATCCAGTTCGTTGTTTAGTGCGTGGATGTACGTGCCATAGAAACGGATTTCCGGGCGCGACGTCAGCATGCTGGTATCGACCTTAAGCGCATGGTAGAGCGTAGTTTTGTAGCCTGCCTCTTTGTACTTCACACCCAGCCGGTCTGTATTTTTCTGGTTGAAATACGCCAGTTCAACGCCCGTCTGATTGTATTTATCCCAGATGTAAGCCGGGCGAATGGCCGCGCGGTAGCTGGTGAAATCACTGTGCGCACCGGTGTCATAGCTGTAGACATCTTCGCCGTGTGCCCAGACCAGTGCGTTCGCCAGGATCACATCATCACGCAGGTAAGTTTCCCCCTGCGAGACGAGGCGAATTGCCGTGCCGTTGGTATGCTCGCCGTAGTAACGACCGTTGAAGCTTATATTGGGGCTGGAGTCGGTGTAGCGAGAAAAACTGCTCGCCAGTGAGTTATTGGCCACCAGCACGCTGAATTCGTTGAAGCCGCCGTTATTGAATTTCTGGGTCAACGCGGTGCCCACCATCCAGGTATCTTTCCATTTGTAATACCCGTTGTCGTTCACGTTTTCTTTCTGCGTATCCGTTGAGTTCCCCATCGCATAACGACCGTTAAGCATCAGCACCGCGTTATCCCACAGCGGGATGTCTTTATAACGGACATCAACCGTGTTGGTGTTGAGCTGCTGCGAGTTGCTGAGTGAGCGATTGTACTGGTCGATATCATCGCGCAGCAGGGCGATATCCAGTTTACCGCTGCCCAGCTTCATGTTCTCAATCCCGACGCCACCGGCGTTATCGGTAGGCAGCGTTTTCCAGTCAAGCATTTGCACTTCGTGTTTCGGCAACTGATGTTTACCGACCCACAAATCGGCTTCTGGTGCAAATGGCAGGAATCCGGTGGTGGTCAGATAGATATCCGAGAATTGCAGGAGGTTATCGTTGCTGCTGTTATCGCCAAACCAGCCCGATGAGTAAGACTGACCGACGTTGCCATCCAGCATCACCACGGCCTTCGCGGTTTTGCCGTTTTCGTTGTAGACGCGCTGGGATAACTGCAAATCAAACCAGCTGCTGTACTCGTTACCAAAACGTCCCAGTGAACCGATAGCCCAGGCTTTTGGCGAGCCATTGGTGGTACCGCCCCAGCCCGAACGGAAATAGCCGGTATAGCTGAAGCCAATCTCGTCTTTGACGAATTTACTGAGATCTTTCATCGACATCGCGGTTACCGCATCCGCCTGAGCGGGCTGTGTTGCCGATGCCGGAGCCGTCTGAACCAGCACCGCCGCAGGCGCCGTAGCCGGTACGTTCGCCGTCGAGGTCGCTGGCTGCGAGTAATACAGCGCCTGCTTGTTTTTCTCATCGTCCTTGTAGCGTTGTAACTCCTTTTTCGTTTCGCTGAGATCTTTTTCCAGCGCTGCCAGACGCTGTTCAACGGTCATGTTCTGTGTCGCGGCCACCGCAGGTGTAACAGAGTATAAAAATGATGATGCCAGAATTAAGGGTATTGTTTTTTTCATGGTTTCCATCCAACCATTTTTGAATAAAAAAAAACCTGAACCCGCCCGTTATGACACGGGCGTGAGTTCAGGTTTTGCCTGTCTAAAGCAGTAACAATCCTGTACTGGATAACGCATTGCGGCAGGGCGCGTTGCCATGCCCCAAAAACAAAAAAACCTGGCACCTCCGTTAAGGAGATGTCAGGTTTAGCCCGCAACGCGGTAGCAATCCAGTTTCAGCCCACAACATAGCGATTTTTAATTCGCCAGCAATGAGCAAAGGAATAAACTGTGATTCACTGCGAATTTTTAGCCCAGTATTATCTTTATGGAACAGCCTGAGCTCAAAAGAGAAACGCCAGCAGAAGCTGGCGTTTAGATAAGCAGAAATGCAATTACTCTTTTGGATCGTGCCCGGCGAGTAACTTATCCAGTTCATCGCCGCCAACATGACGGAAATCCTGGCCTTTGACGAAATAGAAGATGTATTCGCAGATATTCTGGCAGCGGTCACCAATACGCTCAATGGAGCGCGCGCAGAACAAAGCCGTTAATACGCTCGGGATAGTGCGCGGATCTTCCATCATATACGTCATCAACTGACGCACAATGCCTTCATATTCCTGGTCAACTTTCTTGTCTTCACGGTAAATACGCACCGCTTCGTCAATGTCCATACGGGCAAAAGCATCCAGCACATCATGCAGCATTTGCACGGTATGGCGGCCCAGCGACTCCAGGCTTACCAGCAGCGGCTGATGCTGAGAAGAGAACTTCTCCAGTGCGGTGCGGCAGATTTTATCCGCCACATCGCCAATACGTTCCAGTTCAGCAATGGTCTTGATGATTGCCATCACCAGGCGCAGGTCGCTGGCCGTCGGCTGACGCTTTGCAATAATACGCACACAGGCTTCATCGATGGCGACTTCCATCATATTGACCTGCTTGTCACCCTCGACAACACGCTGAGCCAGTTCGCTGTCCTGGTTGTGCATGGCGGTAATCGCATCAGAAAGCTGCTGCTCTACCATTCCACCCATGGTCATGACCTGAGTGCGAATACTTTCCAGCTCAGCATTAAACTGGCCGGAAATATGTTTATTAAGATTGAGGTTGTCCATGGTGCACTCCAAATCAACCGTAGCGGCCAGTAATATAATCTTCGGTTTGTTTCTTCTTCGGCTTCGTGAACAGATCATCAGTATTACTGAACTCAATCAACTCGCCGAGGTACATAAACGCAGTGTGATCGGAGCAACGCGCAGCCTGCTGCATGTTGTGGGTAACAATCACAACGGTGTAATCCTGTTTAAGCTCAGTGATCAGCTCTTCAATGCGACCGGTTGAGATCGGATCCAGTGCAGAACATGGCTCATCCAGCAACAACACTTCCGGGCGAATGGCAATACCACGCGCGATGCACAGACGTTGCTGCTGACCACCAGAGAGAGAGTAGCCACTCTGGTGTAATTTATCTTTGGTTTCATTCCACAATGCGGCCTTGGTCAGCGCCCACTGCACACGCTCATCCATATCCGGACGTGAAAGTTTTTCAAACAGACGCACGCCAAAGGCGATATTGTCATAAATCGACATCGGGAACGGCGTCGGCTTCTGGAACACCATACCGACTTTGGCGCGTAACAGAGCGATATCCTGAGTGTTGGTGAGAATGTTATCCCCATCCAGCAGAATTTCACCTTCCGCGCGCTGCTCAGGGTACAGTTCAAACATTTTGTTGAACGTACGCAGCAATGTGGATTTACCGCAGCCTGATGGCCCGATAAAAGCAGTGACCTGATTTTTGGCAATATCCAGGCTGATATTTTTCAGGGCATGGAATTTACCGTAATAGAAGTTCAAATCACGAACCTGAATTTTGTCCGGCGTTGTGTCAACCATACTCATTTGTCTCTTTCCTCAATCAGCACCGCTTCCGCCGTGCTGCAAAAATTAGTATTTCTTGTTCGCGAAAATCACGCGCGCCAGAACGTTCAACAACAGCACACACAACGTAATCAGCAGCACGCCGGCCCAGGCCAGTTGCTGCCATTCGGCAAACGGGCTCATGGCGAATTTGAAGATAGTCACCGGCAGGTTGGCAATGGGCTGCATCATGTCGGTGCTCCAGAACTGGTTCGACAGCGCCGTAAACAGCAACGGAGCGGTTTCACCGGCAATACGCGCCACCGCCAGCAGAACGCCGGTCAGAATGCCGGAGACCGAGGCTTTCAGCGTAATGGCGGAGATCATCTTCCACTTCGGCGTCCCCAGCGCATAGGCCGCTTCTCGCAGGCTGTCAGGCACCAGTTTCAGCATGTTCTCAGTCGTTCGAATCACGATCGGCACCTGTAACAGCGCCAGCGCTATCACGCCCGCCCAACCAGAGAAGTGTTGCATCTGCATCACCACGATGGTGTAGACGAACAAACCCACCACAATCGACGGTGCGGAAAGCAAAATATCGTTAATAAAGCGAATAATTTCGGCAAGCCACGATTTACGCCCGTATTCCGCCAGGTAAATACCGGCCATGATCCCCAGCGGCGTACCCACTGCGGTGGCCCAGAAAATCAGTAAACCACTGCCCGCCAGCGCATTCGCCAGCCCCCCGCCCGCGGTATTCGGCGGCGGAGTCATCTCGGTGAACAGGGCCAGCGACATCCCATCAATCCCACGGGTGATGGTCGACATCAGGATCCAGATAAGCCAGAACAAACCGAAGGCCATGGTCGCCATAGAGAGCGTTAATGCCAGACGATTTTTCGCCCGGCGTTTGGCCTGCATCTTACGACGGGATTCCGCCAGCTCTGTTGAGGTCTGTATTTCGAGCGTAGCCATTAGCGTGCCCCCTCATTTTTAGCCAGACGCATAATCATCAGCTTAGAAATCGCCAGTACGATAAAGGTAATCACGAACAGGATCAGACCCAGTTCCATCAGGGCTGCAACATGCAGTCCTGATTCCGCTTCGGCAAACTCATTCGCCAGCGCAGAGGTAATGCTGTTACCCGGCATAAACAGCGAAGCGCTGTCGAGCTGGTAGGTGTTACCGATGATAAAGGTCACCGCCATAGTTTCACCCAGCGCGCGGCCCAGACCTAACATCACACCGCCGATGACCCCGTTTTTGGTAAACGGCAGAACGATACGCCAGATAACTTCCCAGGTGGTGCAGCCAATGCCGTAGGCAGACTCTTTCATCATCACCGGGGTTTGTTCGAACACATCGCGCATAACCGCTGCGATGTAAGGAATAATCATGATGGCGAGGATCACGCCTGCGGCCAAAATCCCGATACCGAAAGCCGGGCCGGAGAACAGCGCGCCAACAAAAGGAATGGCGGACATCACATTGCCGACCGGTTCCTGGAAATATTTGGCAAACAGAGGCGCGAAAATAAACAGGCCCCACATACCGTAAACAATACTGGGGATCGCGGCGAGTAACTCAATGGCGATCCCCAGCGGACGCTTAAGCCAGCCAGGCGCCTGCTCCGTCAGAAACAGCGCAATACCGAAACTGACCGGGACAGCGATCAGCAGGGCGATGAAAGAGGTGACCAGCGTGCCGTAAATCGGTACCAGCGCACCAAAAATTTCGTTTGGCGCATCCCACTCTTTCGTCCACAGGAAGGAGAAACCAAATTTCTGAATACTCGGCCAGGAGGAGAAAATCAGAGACACGATAATGCCGCCGAGCAGCAATAGCACAATCAGCGCAGCCAGTCTTACCAGCGCGCTGAATATCATGTCACCTTTTTTGCCCGGAGGGCTAAAAGCCGGCTTGGTTGCAACCATAAGTTACTCTTTAAGTTTGGGCCAGGAAGCGCGCATTTTATCGTGCTTCCTGGCTAAGGTAATGCCATACCCTAAATAATTCGAGTTGCAGCAAGGCGGCTCGAAGTATGACGGGTATTTAGTACAGCGCTTTACCGCTGCTGTCTTTCACGCTGGTTTTCCATGCAGCACGAACCTGGGCAATCACGCTTTCAGGCAGCGTTGCGTAATCCAGTTCGTTAGCCTGTTTGCCACCGTTTGTGTAAGCCCAGTCGAAGAACTTCAGGACTTCAGCACCCTGCTCCGGGTTTTTCTGCTCTTTGTGCACCAGGATGAAGGTGGTGGAGGTGATTGGCCACACATCAGCGCCTTTCTGGTTGGTCAGGTCCTGAGCGAAGGATTTGCTCCAGTCAATGCTCTTGGTCGCATTGGAGAAGCTTGCTTCGGTCGGCGATACCGGCTTGCCATCAGCAGACATCAGCTTGGTGTAGGTCAGGTTGTTCTGCTTAGCGTAAGCATATTCAACATAACCGATGGAGCCCGGCAGACGCTGGACGAATGCAGCGATACCGTCATTACCTTTACCGCCCAGACCAGTTGGCCAGTTTACGGTAGAGCCAGCGCCGATAGAGGATTTCCACTCTTCGTTAACTTTCGCCAGGTAGCTGGTGAAAACGAAGGAAGTACCGGAACCGTCAGCACGACGAACAACCGCGATGTTCTGAGCCGGCAATTTTTTACCCGGGTTCAGTTTCGCAATCGCTGCGTCATTCCATTTTTTGATTTTGCCAAGGTAGATATCACCCAGGGTTTTACCATCCAGCACCAGTTCGCCGGATTTGAAGCCTTCCAGATTAACGGCCAGAACAACACCACCGATAACGGTAGGGAACTGGAACAGGCCTTCCTGAGCCAGTTTGTCGTCAGCCAGAGGAGCATCAGAAGCACCGAAATCAACGGTGTTAGCAATGATCTGTTTTACGCCACCAGAAGAGCCGATACCCTGGTAGTTTACTTTGCTACCGTTTTCTTTCTGGTAAGTATCAGCCCATTTGGCATACACCGGCGCAGGGAAAGTTGCACCTGCACCCGTCAGACTTGCAGCGGCGTTAGCTGCAAAAGCGCTCAGAGAAAAGGTCGCGGCGACAACAGTTGCGACAGTGGTACGCATAACGTTCATAATGTCTCCTGCCAGGAATCGTAAATTGTTGTTTGAGTTGCTACGCTGAGCAAAATAGGACACTTTGATGACAGTTATATGCAAGGATTGTTACTGTTTGATGACAATAACCACTAAAACTGAAATTTGACTAAAAATGCGTGAAGCATCATGAAGATGCTGATCTTAATGACGGTAAGTTGTCAGCAATATTTTACTTTTGTGACACTAAAAAAGTAGTAGATAGGCTGAGATTGTCACTCTTTGGTGCTGAAAAAAGAGACATTTTGCGAGCGGGTTTGAGAAAAACGCCCCGGCAGGCCAGGGCGTTCGAGAATTACTCTACCGTTACGGATTTCGCCAGGTTACGCGGCTGATCGACGTCGGTGCCTTTGATCAGCGCAACGTGGTAAGCCAGTAACTGTAGCGGAACGGTGTAGAAAATCGGAGCAATCACTTCATCAACATGCGGCATCTCGATGATGTGCATATTGTTGCTGCTGACAAAACCGGCATCCTTATCAGCGAAGACATAGAGTACACCGCCACGCGCACGCACCTCTTCAATGTTGGATTTCAGTTTTTCCAGTAGCTCATTGTTCGGCGCAATAACGATAACCGGCATATCGTCATCAATCAGCGCCAGCGGGCCATGTTTCAGCTCACCGGCCGCATAAGCTTCAGCGTGAATGTAGGAGATCTCTTTGAGCTTCAGCGCGCCTTCGAGGGCAATCGGGTACTGATCGCCACGGCCAAGGAACAGCGCATGGTGTTTGTCGGAGAAATCTTCCGCCAGCTGCGCAATGCGTTTGTCCTGCGACAGCATCTGCTCAATGCGGCTCGGCAGAGTTTGCAGCCCATGAACAATCTCATGTTCAACGGATGCATCCAGCCCTTTCAGATGGCTCAGTTTCGCCACCAGCATCAACAGCACCGTTAACTGGGTGGTGAATGCCTTGGTGGATGCCACGCCAATTTCTGTACCTGCATTGGTCATGATAGCCAGGTCAGATTCACGCACCAGTGAAGAACCCGGTACGTTACAGATGGCCAGTGAACCGAGGTAGCCCAACTCTTTTGACAGACGCAGGCCCGCGAGGGTATCAGCCGTTTCGCCGGACTGAGACAGGGTAATCATCAGGCTGTTGCGGCGCACAGCGGATTTGCGATAACGGAATTCCGACGCAATTTCCACATCGCAGGGGACGCCTGCCAGAGACTCGAACCAGTAACGGGAAACCATACCGGAGTTGTACGAGGTACCACAGGCAATGATCTGGACATGTTCCACTTTGCTCAGCAGTTCATTGGCATGTTCACCCAGCTCGCTTAAATCCACCTCACCATGGCTGATACGCCCGGACAGGGTGTTTTTAATCGCGTTCGGCTGTTCGTAAATCTCTTTCTGCATGTAGTGACGGTAAGCGCCTTTATCGCCTGCGTCGTATTGCAGGTTGGACTCGATCTCCGCACGTTTCACATCGGCGCCCGATTTATCGAAGATGGCGACAGAGCGACGGGTCACTTCAGCAATATCCCCCTCTTCAAGGAAGATAAAGCGGCGGGTTACCGGCAGCAGTGCCAGCTGATCGGAGGCGATAAAGTTCTCTCCCATCCCCAGACCGATAACCATCGGGCTGCCGGAACGCGCAGCCAGTAACGTGCCCGGATCGCGGGAGTCCATAATAACCGTGCCATAGGCGCCGCGCAGTTGCGGAATAGTACGCAGCACCGCGTCACGCAGCGTGCCGCCCTGTTCCAGCTCCCAGTGCACCAGATGAGCAATAACTTCGGTATCTGTTTCAGAAACAAAGGTATAACCACGCGCTTTCAACTGGTCGCGCAGAGGTTCGTGGTTTTCGATGATCCCGTTATGGACCACCACAATATGTTCAGAGACATGCGGATGCGCATTGCCTTCTGAAGGCTCGCCATGGGTTGCCCAGCGCGTATGGGCAATACCCGTCCCGCCGACCAGTGGGTGTTCTTCCGCGGCCTGAGCCAGCATCTGCACTTTACCCAGACGACGCAGCCGGGTCATATGACCTTGTGCGTCAACCACTGCCAGACCGGCAGAGTCGTAGCCACGGTATTCCAGACGACGTAAACCTTCGAGAAGGATTTCTGCAACATCACGCTGCGCGATAGCGCCAACAATTCCACACATATTTTTTGATTCCGATTTTGGCATTTAGCCTGTCGTTGTCGGTCAACCTGTATGCCCGTTTTCCGGGCGCCCCGAGCCTTGTAGAGAGTGGGGTTATTTTTTTGGTACTGCTGACGGGCGGGGGATTATGTTATCCCCTCATCCCTGACCGCCAGATGGGCGCGAACGCCTGTCTGACAGTTAAATAGTGAGCAATTACTTCTTCTTCACCGGACGGCGCCAGCCCGGCTTATGCACCTGGGCGACTCGCGTGAGCACCAGCTCGTTTTCCGCCACATTACGGGTCAGGGTTGTCCCTGCGGCAATAGTCGCACCTTTGCCGACGTTCACCGGGGCCACCAGTTGGCTGTCAGATCCAACAAACACATCATCGCCAATCACGGTTTTATGCTTATTCGCGCCGTCGTAGTTACAGGTGATGGTGCCAGCGCCAATATTAACGTTGTCGCCAATATCCGCATCACCAAGGTAGCTCAGATGACCGGCTTTTGAGCCTTTCCCCAGACGCGCTTTTTTCATCTCAACGAAGTTGCCAACGTGGGCCCCTTCCAGCAACTCCGCGCCAGGACGCAGGCGCGCAAACGGGCCAATGGTACAGGCCGCAGCCAGTTCGGCATCTTCCACCACGCTGTAAGGACTGATTTCGCAGTCATCGCCGATCACGCTGTTTTTAATCACGCACCCGGCGCCAATTTTGACGCGATTGCCGAGCGTCACGTTACCTTCAATGATCACGTTAGCATCGATTTCAACATCTCGCCCATGAGTCAGAGTGCCGCGCAGATCAAAACGCGCTGGATCACGTAACATCACCCCGGCCAGCAGGAGCTTGTCTGCCTGCTCTGCAAGATACACGCGCTCCAGTCTGGACAGTTGCAGACGGTTATTCACCCCTTCAACTTCACTTAGTTGCTGCGGATGTACTGCGGCAATCTCATGCCCTTCCTGATACGCAAAACCGATAATGTCAGTGATGTAATACTCACCCTGCGCATTATTGTTGGTGAGTTTAGCGAGCCAGCGTTTCAAATCGCCGCCGTTGGCAATCAAAATACCGGTGTTGATTTCCTGAATATTGAGCTGTTCTGCGCTGGCATCTTTCTGCTCAACGATACCGCTGACGCGGCCATTCTCGCGGGTGATGCGCCCGTAGCCGGTTGGATCGTCGAGTTTCACCGTGAGCAGGCCAATGCCGCCCTGCGGTTTCGCGTCACGCAGGCGCGTCAGGGTGGCGGCTGAAATTAACGGCACATCGCCGTAAAGCATCAGGATATCTTCATCGTCAGCGAAGAATGGCGCGGCCTGCTGCATCGCGTGGCCGGTACCAAGTTGCTCGGCCTGCAGGACCCAGTTGAGATTGTTGTCAGACAGTTTTTGTTTTAACAGGTCGCCACCGTGGCCGTAGACCAGATGGATCTGACGAGAACCAAGATGGTTAGCAGCATCGATAACATGCTGCACCATCGCTTTCCCGGCAAGAGTATGCAGAACTTTCGGGAGATCGGAATACATGCGCGTCCCCTTGCCAGCGGCAAGGACAACCACGCTCATCGCACTGTTTGACATACAGATCCTGACGGTAAATTAAGTTAAGAAGTAAACCCCTTCGACGTTGAAAATTCTACATATTTTTCGTCATGAAACGAGATGCAGAGAAAACACGCAACGCCGGTCTGAATCGGTGATTCTGACGACTATTTTCAACCATTTCACGCCATCTTGTCGCGGAAAAAACGCCTAAGCAGCCATTCAGATATCTATCTCAATGGTTTTTCAGTTTTTTTTACACATGAATAAAGAAACCAATAAAACAAAATAGCGTTTTAATAATTAATTATTGTGAGGTATGAAAAAGAAACGCCATTTCAGTTTCTTTATAATCAGGTCAATTTCATTCAGGATAATAAGATGAATAATAAGATACCTCTGGCTCTGACCCTCTGTTGTTCAACAGTTACCTTTGCCACTCAAGCCGCTGAATCTGCGGTCTGGAAGGCCATTGCTTTCGGTCAGTCGACGGATGTAAATTTCTCATCCAACGTGCTGCCGGAAAAAATCGGCGTTAACGATGTGACGATCGACGGCAAGAAATTGTCTGTTGAGAGTACGGCGGGTCTCGATAAACCTGTCACTATCGAGAGCCGTGGCGGCAAGATTGGCAACTCGCACGACGGTCTGACGTTCTTCTATACCACGCTTCCGGCCAGCAATAACTTTGTGTTGCAGGCGACGGTCACTGTCGATCAGTTCGGCCCGGAAAATGGCGCTAAACCGGCAGCGCAGGAAGGTGCGGGGCTACTGGTGCGCGACATCATTGGCAATCCTCGTCAGCAGCCATTGAAAGAGGGATATGAAGAGTTTCCGGCAGCATCAAATATGGTGATGAATGCCATTATGACCCAGGATAAAAAGGATGCGCACCGGGTAAAAATACAGGCTTTCGCCCGGGAAGGTATCAGCCAGCCGTGGGGTAACACCGGTTCGTCGATCAAAAAAGAGAGCTACCAGGAAGAAGTGGATCTGCAAAAAACCCCGACCTTTCGTATGCGTCTCGAACGCACTAACGATGGCTTTATTACCGGCTGGGCGCCGGTGGGTAGCGAACAGTGGGTGACGAAAACCGTTCCGCATGCAGATTTGGTCACCGTCCAGGATAAAAATCAGTATTACGTCGGCTTCTTTGCTTCGCGTAATGCAAAAATCACCGTCAGTGATGCAACGCTTACGACATCCCCCGCCCAGACCGTCCCCTCTAAACCCTGGGTCGCCAAAGCCTGGCCGGTGGTCGTCCAGGTTGCTTCCGCCAGCCAAAGCACCACTGAGCACTATGTCGTTCAGGCTCGCGCCAACTATGACGGACAGTTCAGCGTCAGACAAAATGAAGTGGTGATCGGGTCAGATAAACCGGTTAAAGCCGGGGAAATGTTCGCTCTTCCGGCAAAACTGCAGGCGCAGAATACCTTCCAGCTTATCTTTACCCCCACCAGCGGAAAAGACAAAACGCCCGTTGAGCAGAGCATTAAGGTTGAGCGCGTTGCTGCGCTAAGCGGATCAACGCTGCATGTTTCACCTGAGGGTAAAGCGGATGCCAATGGCACCGCCAGTGCGCCGCTGGATCTGGCAACGGCAATAGCCATGGTACCTGCGGGCGGCAAGATCGTACTGGCCGCCGGTGACTACCCGCAAACGGAGATCCCGCTGTCGGCAAGTGGTCTGAAAGGCAAACTGAAAACGCTGGAAGCGAATGGCAAAGCCGTGATCCACGGCATGCTGCTCGACGCCAGTTACTGGCATCTGCAAGGGATTGAAATCACCGATAAGAGCCTGCGGATCCAGGGTAGCCATAACCTGATTGAAAATGTGGTGGCTTATAAAAACGACGACACCGGGATCCAGATATCTTCGCCGGATAAGATTGGTCGTCCACTGTGGGCCAGCCATAACCGCGTCCTGAACTCAGAGTCTTTCAGTAATGAGGATGCAGGAAAAATCAACGCCGATGGTTTTGCAGTAAAAATGCGCGTCGGTGAGGGCAATAGCCTTGAGGGATGCTACTCCCACGACAATATTGACGATGGCTTTGACCTGTTTAATAAAATTGAAGACGGTGCCAATGGCGTAGTCACTATTATCAATTCTATTGCCCGTAACAACACCAGCAATGGCTTCAAGCTGGGTGGCGAAGGGCAGCCGGTGGCGCATGTGGTGCGTAACAGTATCGCCGTCGGCAATCATCTGGACGGATTCACGGATAACTTCAACCCAGGCAAACTGGTGGTTGCGAATAACGTAGCGGCAAATAACCTGCGCTTTAACTTTATCTTCCGCCCAAGTCCGTATGGCGATGCGGCAAGTCAGGGCACCTTTACTGGCAACCTGTCTCTGCGCAGCGAACCGGGTAAATATGATGATGCGGTGGTAGGAAATATAGACGCCACAAACTTTTTTATTGAAGACGGGAAAAGCGTCAATAAAGACGGCAAGATCCTGAACGAAAAAGATTTTAAATCACTGGATTTGCCGCAACCGCTGCAGCGCAATACGGATGGAAGCTTTAACACCGGGGACTTCATGAAGCTGTAATAGTCTGCTGGAGATAAACACAAAGGTCGCCATCAGGCGACCTTTTTTCAGTTCTGTTCACACCGCATGTGTTGTCGTTTTAGTTAGCGGTACAGCGTGATTACAGATTAAAAGTACCGAAAGAAACGTTCATGTTGTTGAAGAATGCGATGATTTTGTTGATCAGTTTCATGATGTATTCCTGTTCGTTTGAATGATTTTTTTGTGACTTACTTCACAAAAAGAAGTCTACACCTCAAATTTTAACCGATCAACATTTTTGTGATGCTAATCACAAAAAATATAAAACGTCATTTTGATTTCAAATAAACTGAAACGCAGCCATAAAAAAAGCCAGTCTGCTAACCAGACTGGCTTTTTGACTTTAAGCCGGTGTTACATCGCTTTTTTGGTCAACTCGATAACACGCAGTTTAGCGATCGCTTTGGCCAGTTCCGCGGACGCCTGAGCGTAATCCACGTCACCATGAGAGCTCTTAATGTGCTCTTCAGCCTTACGTTTAGCTTCCAGGGCTCGCGCTTCGTCGAGATCCTGGCCGCGGATCGCGGTATCAGCCAGAACGGTCGTGCTGCCCGGTTGCACTTCAAGAATGCCGCCGGACAGATAGATAAACTCTTCATGACCGAGCTGTTTCACGATGCGAATCATACCAGGCTTAATGGCGGTGAGCAGCGGGGCGTGACCCGGGTAAATACCCAGTTCACCTTCGCTACCCGTTACCTGGATTTTCTCGACCAGACCAGAGAACATTTGTTTCTCTGCGCTGACGACGTCCAGGTGGTAAGTCATTGCCATATCACCCTCCGATTAAGGCGTTAAAGTTTTTTGGCTTTTTCCACGGCTTCGTCGATAGAACCGACCATGTAGAACGCCTGCTCTGGCAGGTGATCGTATTCGCCTTCCATAATGCCTTTAAAGCCACGGATGGTGTCTTTCAGGGAGACGTATTTGCCCGGAGAACCGGTGAATACTTCTGCCACGAAGAACGGCTGGGACAGGAAGCGCTGGATCTTACGAGCACGCGCTACCACCAGTTTATCTTCTTCAGACAGTTCATCCATACCCAGGATGGCGATGATGTCTTTCAGTTCCTGGTAACGTTGCAGCAGGGACTGTACGCCACGCGCGGTGTCGTAGTGTTCCTGACCAACAACCAGCGGATCCAGCTGACGGCTGGTGGAATCCAGCGGGTCAACGGCCGGGTAGATACCCAGAGACGCGATCTGACGGCTCAGTACCACGGTTGCGTCAAGGTGCGCAAAGGTGGTGGCTGGTGACGGGTCAGTCAAGTCATCCGCAGGTACGTATACCGCCTGTACGGAGGTGATAGAACCGGTTTTGGTGGAAGTGATACGTTCCTGCAGAACGCCCATCTCTTCCGCCAGCGTCGGCTGGTAACCTACCGCTGAAGGCATACGACCCAGCAGTGCTGATACTTCTGTACCGGCCAGGGTGTAACGGTAGATGTTATCTACGAACAGCAGTACGTCACGGCCTTCGTCACGGAATTTCTCAGCCATGGTCAGGCCGGTCAGCGCAACGCGCAGACGGTTTCCCGGCGGCTCGTTCATCTGGCCGTAAACCAGGGATACTTTATCCAGTACGTTGGAGTCGGTCATCTCGTGGTAGAAGTCGTTACCCTCACGAGTACGCTCACCCACGCCTGCAAACACGGAGTAACCGGAGTGCTCGATCGCGATGTTACGGATCAGCTCCATCATGTTTACGGTTTTACCTACACCCGCACCACCGAACAGACCGACTTTACCGCCCTTCGCGAACGGACACATCAGGTCGATAACTTTGATACCGGTTTCCAGCAGTTCCTGAGAGCTGGAGAGCTCTTCATAGGACGGTGCTGCACGGTGAATCGCCCAACGGTCTTCTTCGCCAATGTCGCCTTTCATGTCGATCGGCTGACCCAGGACGTTCATGATACGACCCAGGGTTGCTTTACCTACCGGGACTTCGATCGGGTGCTCAAGGTCTTTAACTTCCAGACCACGACGCAGACCGTCAGAAGAACCCATGGCGATGGTACGTACGATACCGCCGCCGAGCTGCTGCTGAACTTCCAGCACCAGGCTCTCGTTACCATTGTTAACCTCAAGAGCATCGTACACGCGCGGTACGGCATCCTGAGGGAATTCGACGTCAACCACGGCGCCGATTACCTGGACAATTTTTCCAGTAGCCATCTTGAATCCTCTACGAATTAACCTGGTTATACCGCGGATGCACCACCGACGATTTCGGTGAGTTCCTGAGTAATGCTGGCCTGACGAGCTTTGTTGTATACCAACTGCAGCTCTTTAATCAGGCTGCCGCCATTGTCGGTCGCGGCTTTCATCGCCACCATACGTGCGGCCTGCTCGCTGGCCAGGTTTTCAACAACACCCTGATAAACCTGAGATTCAACATAACGACGCAGGAGAGTATCCAGCAGCGCTTTTGGATCAGGCTCATACAAATAATCCCAGGATTTACGCTTCAACTCTTCATCTTCTGCAGCCGGTAACGGCAGCAACTGAGTGATAGTCGGAACCTGAGACATGGTGTTGATAAATTTGTTACTGACAATATAAAGCTTGTCCAAACGACCTTCGTCGTAAGCCTGTAGCATGACTTTTACCGGGCCGATCAGTTCGGACAGGGAAGGGTGATCCCCCATACCTGTTACCTGAGCGACAACGTTGCCACCTACGGAATTAAAGAAAGACACGCCCTTAGAGCCGATCATCGCGAGGTCGCTCTGAACGCCTTTATCGGACCAGACTTTCATCTCCGCCAGCAGCTTTTTGAACAGGTTAATGTTCAAGCCGCCACACAGACCACGGTCGGTCGACACCACCAGGTAGCCCACGCGTTTAACGTCGCGTTCTTCCAGGTAAGGGTGCTTATATTCCAGATTACCATTCGCAAGGTGACCGATCACTTTGCGCATGGTATCTGCATAAGGACGGCTGGACGCCATGCGATCCTGCGATTTACGCATTTTGGAAGCGGCGACCATCTCCATCGCTTTAGTGATCTTTTGCGTGTTCTGGACGCTTGCGATCTTACTACGTATCTCTTTTGCGCCGGCCATGAGCTTCTCCTCAATGCCTTGCGGCTTGCCCTAAGACAAGCCGCCAGACGTTACCAGGACTGGGTTGCTTTGAAGGAATCGAGGATGCCTTTCAGCTTGCCTTCGATTTCGTCGTTATAGCCACCGGACTGGTTAATCTCTTGCATCAGCGGAGCGTGATCACGGTCGACGTAAGCCAGCAGTGCGGCTTCGAAGCTACCGATTTTCGCCAGTTCCACATCTTCGAGGTAACCGCGTTCAGCTGCGAACAGTACCAGGCCCTGCTGTGCAACAGACATTGGGGCATACTGTTTCTGTTTCAGCAGCTCGGTCACTTTCTGACCATGGCTCAGCTGTTTACGGGTTGCTTCATCCAGATCGGATGCGAACTGAGAGAACGCAGCCAGTTCACGATACTGCGCCAGCGCGGTACGAATACCACCGGACAGTTTCTTGATGATCTTGGTCTGAGCAGCACCACCCACACGGGATACTGAGATACCTGGGTTAACAGCAGGACGAATACCGGAGTTAAACAGGTTGGTTTCCAGGAAGATCTGACCATCGGTAATAGAAATTACGTTGGTCGGAACGAACGCAGAAACGTCACCCGCCTGAGTTTCGATAATCGGCAGCGCAGTCAGGGAGCCGGTTTTACCTTTCACTTCACCTTTGGTGAAGGCTTCAACGTACTCAGCGTTAACGCGGGATGCGCGTTCCAGCAGACGGGAGTGGAGGTAAAAAACGTCGCCCGGGAAAGCTTCACGTCCTGGCGGACGACGGAGCAGCAGGGAAACCTGACGATAAGCGACAGCCTGTTTGGACAGGTCATCGTACACGATCAGTGCATCTTCACCGCGGTCACGGAAGTATTCGCCCATCGCGCAACCGGCATAAGGCGCCAGGTATTGCAGTGCAGCGGATTCAGACGCGGTAGCCACAACAACAATGGTGTTGGACAGTGCGCCGTGCTCTTCCAGTTTACGGACCACGTTAGAAATGGTGGACGCTTTCTGGCCGATAGCCACGTACACGCATTTGATACCGGAATCACGCTGGTTGATGATCGCATCGATTGCCATCGCGGTTTTACCGGTCTGACGGTCACCGATGATCAATTCACGCTGACCACGACCGATTGGGATCATGGCATCAACGGATTTATAACCGGTCTGTACCGGCTGATCAACGGACTGACGTTCGATAACGCCCGGGGCAATAACTTCGATTGGCGAGAAGCCATCGTTATCAACCGGACCTTTACCGTCGATTGGCGCACCCAGGGTGTTCACCACGCGACCCAGCAGGCCACGGCCTACCGGAACTTCAAGAATACGGCCAGTACACTTAACTTTCATGCCTTCGGCAAGGTCAGCATACGGACCCATCACAACGGCACCTACGGAGTCGCGCTCCAGGTTCAGTGCGATAGCGTAACGGTTACCCGGCAGGGAGATCATTTCACCCTGCATACAATCGGCCAGGCCGTGAATGCGGATAACACCGTCACTAACAGAAACAATAGTACCTTCGTTATGAGCTTCGCTCACAACACTGAACTGAGCAATGCGCTGCTTGATCAGTTCGCTGATTTCGGTGGAATTCAGTTGCATGCTCCAGTCCCCTTAAGACTGCAAGACGTCTGCAAGGCGTTCAAGACGGCCGCGAACGCTGCCATCAATGACCATATCACCCGCACGGATGATTACGCCTGCCATTACAGATTTGTCAATTTTGCAATTCAGCTTCACTTTGCGTGAAAGACGTTTTTCCATCGCCGCACTGATTTTCGAAAGCTGTTCTTCACTCAGTGCGGTCGCGGAAGTCACTTCGACTTCTGCGATAGCCTCGCTGGCTGCACGCAATTGAATAAACTGCTCAAGAACATCAGGGAGCGCCTTAATACGACCGTTTTCAGCCATCACCCGAATCAGGTTTTGACCGTTGTCGTCAAGTTGCTCCCCACAGACTGCGATAAACGAACTCGCGAGCGTTTCCGGTGCCATCGCACCGGAGAGAAGCTCTGCCATATGTTCGTTTTTCGTCACCTCGGCGGCAAACACCAGCATATCCTGCCAGCGGTCAACGCTTTGGCTTTCAACAGCAAAGTCAAAAGCTGCTTTGGCGTAGGGGCGAGCTACCGTTACAAATTCAGACATCAGCCCCTCCTCCTTACAGTTCAGCGACCAGTTTATTCACGATGTCGCTGTTAGCAGCTTCATCCACGGAACGCTCGATGATCTTCTCGGCGCCGGCAACAGCCAGCAGAGCCACTTGTTTACGCAGCTCTTCGCGAGCACGTTTGCGTTCAGCGTCAATTTCCGCCTGCGCCTGCGCCACGATTTTAGTACGTTCCTGCTCGGCTTCTGCTTTCGCTTCGTCCAGGATCTGAGCACGGCGTTTGTTCGCCTGCTCAATGATGACCTGAGCTTCAGCTTTCGCTTTTTTCAGCTGGTCGGTCGCATTGGCCTGTGCAAGGTCCAGGTCCTTTTTAGCCCGTTCAGCGGAAGCAAGACCGTCAGCAATTTCTTTCTGACGTTTTTCAATGGCTGCGATTAATGGCGGCCATACGTACTTCATGCAGAACAGAACGAACAGGACAAACGCGATGGCCTGGCCGAGGATTGTTGCGTTTAGATTCACAGCACAATGCCTCTTATCTGGTTAAAGTTCTTAAATATTTGCTGTTAAGCAACTTTTTACTACGCGACAGCAAACATCACGTACAGACCCAGACCTACAGCGATCATTGGGATTGCATCCACCAGACCCATAACGATAAAGAACTGAGTACGCAGAAGAGGGATCAGATCCGGTTGACGCGCTGCGCCTTCCAGGAATTTGCCCCCGAGGATGCCGATACCGATCGCAGCACCGATTGCCGCCAGACCCATCATAATAGCGGCAGCCATGTACAGCAGATCCATATTCAGGTTTTCCATGACAGTCTCCAGATTGTTTCAGTTAGAACGTAGTAGTGTTATTAAAAATCAATGCTCTTCAGACGCCATCGACAGATAAACGATCGTCAGAACCATGAAAATGAAGGCTTGCAGCGTAATAATCAGGATGTGGAAAATGGCCCACGGCACATTAAGGATCCACTGTGACCACCACGGCAACAGACCAGCAATCAGAATGAAAATCAACTCACCGGCGTACATGTTGCCGAACAGTCGCAGACCGAGAGAAACCGGTTTGGACAGCAGGCTAACACCTTCCAGGATCAGGTTGACCGGGATAAACACCGGATGGTTGAACGGCTGGAGTGTGAGCTCTTTAGCAAAGCCACCCAGGCCTTTCATTTTGATGCTGTAGAACAGAATCAGGATAAATACGCCTAAGGCCATAGACAGCGTGATGTTCACGTCAGCAGACGGCACCACACGCAGCGCAGGCAGACCAAAGATGTGCTCGCCGATGTACGGCAGCAGGTCGATAGGCAGCAAATCCATCAGGTTCATCAGGAATACCCAGACGAAAATCGTCAGGGCCAGCGGCGCAATAAGCTTGCTTTTGCCATGGTACATGTCTTTCACGCTACCGTGGACAAAACCAATGACCAGCTCAATTGCGGTCTGGAATTTCCCTGGTACGCCGCTGGTCGCCTTTTTGGCTACGCTACGGAACATGACCAGGAACAACAGACCCAGAGCCACTGAGAAAAACATGGAGTCAATGTTGAGCGTCCAGAATGTGGCCGGGGGGTTATGCGGATCCACCAGCGAGAAAGTACGCAGGTCCAACTGAAGGTTATTCAGATGGTGTCCTATATACTCCTGCGGTGTTGAGATTTCTCCTGCAGACATGATGCCTCTTACCCTTTGTTGTTAATTACAGCGGGTGCCAGTATCTGAACAACCAGCACCGAAACCCACGTGACTATCAGCGGTAAAAAAACCGCCCTGAAAACCGCCAGCGCCACCACCAGCAACACGAATGTCGCCAACACCTTAAACGCTTCACCGAAGGCGAAGGACCAGGCTACGCGGCCTTTAACAGGTGTATGCGCCTGATGACGCCAGGCAAAAATCATAAACAACATATTTGGCAAAAATACTGCCATTCCTCCGCACACGGCGGAGACGCCCCAGAAAGGGTCTTTGAGGCTAAACAGCGTTCCACAAATAATCACTGCCAGAAGCTGAATAAGCAGAAGCTTGCGAGCAACGTTTCGACTTAAAAGCGACACCGACATCGTATTCACTCCTGCTCACTTCGAGGTATGCCGCGTGTCGTATAAAACGTTCTTTAACGCCCGGAGTCAAGCACCAAAAAGCGGTCAAATTATACGGTGCGGCCCCGTGAATTCAAACAATAAGTAGCGAAAAGGTGAATAAATGTTTAAATATTTTGCCACGGGTCTGTTTTTCAACTTTTCAGCAAACTGTGAACCTTTAAGCAAAATCCCAAATAACGCGAAAACCCTGCGATTAAAGTGCGTACCAGATCACAAATTAAACATTTATGCGTTCGCCTGATGATGGCCTCTCAGAAAATATGCCATTTCAAGGTTTTGATATTACGAATGATTATCCACAACTCTTTTTAAAACAGCTCGGCACACATAAAAAACCTTTCATTGACATTTATAATAATTTTTTAACAACAGCGATCCGGTCACGACGCCGATTTTTAGCAGCCTGATATTTTCGCAGTTGACTATTTTAACTGTTAACAAAAAACTAAGCGTTAAAATCTGGAAAAACACAGGTGACAACTCCGTTAAATGTAACCGAACGTATCACTGTTTTTGGTGCCGTTTTTTAACAATCTAAAAACAGCACAAATTCTACATTTTTTGAGGGAGATTAAATTTAGTTTAGCTTAACGGTAATCAAATGCCGTTCGCCCTCGAGATGAGGAACGGTTAATTCAACCACCGATTCAACGCTCAGATCAGGCGGTAATTGCTCCATTTCCTCGGAAGGAATCAATCCCTTAAGTGCATAAAATCGTCCATTCTGCCCAGGCAAATGGCGGCACCAGTTGACCATATCCGTTAAGGATGCAAACGCACGGCTAATCACGCCGTCAAACGGTGGCTCCGCAGGGAAATCCTCAACCCGACTTTGCACCGGGGTGATATTGTCGAGCTTAAGCTCATGCTGAACCTGCTTCAAAAAGCGCACGCGCTTGCCCAGGCTATCCAGCAGTGTGAAATGGCACTCAGGACGTACGATAGAGAGCGGGATCCCCGGCAGGCCCGGCCCGGTCCCCACGTCGATAAAACGAGTTCCCTGCAGATAAGGAGCGACCACAATGCTGTCGAGAATATGGCGGATAAGCATTTCATCGGGTGAGCGTACCGAGGTCAGATTGTAAGCTTTGTTCCACTTGTTCAGCATTTCCACATAGGCAACAAGCTGAGTTTTCTGGTGATCGGTGAGCGAAATACCTGCTTCATCCAGCAGGCGGGAAAGTTTGTTAAGCACAGTGGGTACCTGTTAGCGAAGTCTGCGGATGGCCTGAAACTCATCCTCCAGGGAAATATTGCCCGGCAGGCGCAATGCCGCCGGGCAATCAGCAAAACGTTAAGCGCTGCGGCGCAGCATGCCTTGTTTTTTCAGCCACACCAGCAGAATGGAGATCGCCGCAGGCGTGATACCAGAAATACGCGACGCCTGGCCGATGGAAGCCGGTTTGTGATCGTTAAGTTTGGCGATCACTTCGTTGGATAGCCCACTCACCTGCCGATAATCCAGAGAAGCTGGCAGCAGCGTATTTTCATTCCGCTGTTGTTTTTCAATCTCATCCTGCTGGCGTGCGATATAGCCTTCGTACTTGACCTGGATTTCAACCTGTTCGGCAGCCTCGGCATCCTCCAGTCCTGGCGCAAATGCGGTCAGCTGAACCAGCTGCGCATAGGTCATTTCCGGACGACGAAGCAGATCTTCACCGCTGGCTTCGCGTGACAGCGGTGCCGTCAGGTTGTTATTCACTTCCGGAGCGGTTTCTGAAGTTGGATTCACCCAGACTGATTTCAGACGCTGACGTTCACGCTCAATGCTTTCCAGTTTCTCATTGAAACGAGCCCAGCGCTCATCGTCCACCAGGCCCAGCTCACGGCCTTTCTCCGTCAGACGCAGGTCAGCATTGTCTTCACGCAGCATCAGACGGTATTCGGCGCGGGAAGTGAACATGCGGTAAGGTTCTTTGGTACCCAGCGTGCAGAGATCGTCCACCAGCACGCCCAGGTAAGCCTCTGAACGCGCAGGTGCCCATCCCTCTTTTTCGGCAGAGGCGCGTGCCGCATTGAGACCTGCCAGCAGTCCCTGTGCAGCGGCCTCTTCGTAACCGGTTGTGCCGTTGATCTGCCCGGCAAAGAACAGCCCCTGGATATATTTGCTTTCCAGCGTCGGCTTCAGGTCACGAGGATCGAAGAAATCGTACTCAATGGCGTAGCCGGGACGAACGATTTTTGCGTTTTCCATCCCCTGCATTGAGCGCACGATTTTCATCTGCACATCAAACGGCAGGCTGGTGGAGATCCCGTTAGGATAAATTTCGTTCGAGGTCATTCCTTCCGGCTCCAGGAAGATCTGATGCTGATTACGATCCGCAAAGCGCATCACCTTATCTTCGATCGACGGGCAATAGCGTGGGCCGATCCCTTCGATCACCCCGGCGTACATGGGACTACGATCGAGGTTATTACGGATCACATCATGGGTTTTTTCGTTGGTATGGGTGATGTAACAAGGTACCTGACGCGGATGCTGAGCCGCATTGCCCATAAACGAGAAGACCGGCATTGGGTCATCGCCATGTTGCTGCGCCAGGACGCTGAAGTCGATAGTACGGGCATCGATACGCGGAGGCGTACCGGTTTTAAGACGGCTGACGCGCAAAGGCAGCTCACGCAAACGGCGTGAAAGCGGAATTGACGGCGGATCACCCGCACGACCGCCGCTGTAGTTGTCCAGACCGATATGAATTTTACCGTCAAGGAAGGTTCCGACGGTCAGAACGACCGCTTTAGCCCGGAATTTAAGTCCCATCTGGGTTACCGCACCGACCACACGATCGTTTTCGACGATCAAATCTTCAACCGCCTGCTGGAAGATCATCAGATTCGGCTGGTTTTCCAGCGCCATGCGAACGGCCTGACGATAGAGCACGCGATCGGCCTGCGCACGGGTCGCCCGTACCGCAGGTCCTTTGCTCGCGTTTAGTATCCTAAACTGAATACCGGCCTGATCGATGGCCTTTGCCATTAAACCGCCAAGGGCATCCACTTCCTTCACCAGGTGTCCTTTCCCAATACCGCCAATGGCAGGGTTGCAGCTCATCTGCCCCAGCGTGTCGATATTGTGTGTCAAAAGCAGGGTTTGTTGACCCATACGCGCTGCGGCCATCGCGGCCTCAGTGCCTGCATGACCCCCGCCAATGATGATGACGTCAAAAGGATCCGGATAAAACATGGTGAATTGCCTCGCGTAAAGCGGTTAGAAAGGAATTGAAGCCCGGGCCGTGGATTCTACTCAACTTTAGCTCAGGGAGAAAGCGTTGGGATCCCGGGTATTAAAAAGAAGATCTTTATATAGAGAGATCTGTTCTATTGTGATCTCTTATTAGGATCCCGCTTGCTTGTGGATAAGCCGGATCCTGGTAAGAAGATCATCATCTTAGTAAGGATCATTAACTGTGAATGATCGGTGATCCTGGTCAGTATAAGCTGGGATCAAAAGGGCTAGTTATACACAAGCCAAAAACTGACCAAGGGTTATTCATTGGATAACTACCGGTTGATCAGCGGTTTTAAGCATACTTATCCACATCTGATCGCGCGATCTTTAATCGTTCTTGAGTAAATTAATCCAGGATCCCAGCCATATTTCAGCCGGATCCTCCGGAATGTCATGCTCAAGGATGTTAATTCGGGCGGTTTCACCCGCTTGTTTTGCCCCACAGGCGATCAGTGACGCTTCTAATTTATCAATCGCGCCGCAGAAGGTGTCATATTCGCGGCTGCCGATCCCAATCGCCCCGAAACGCACTGCCGTCAGATCCGGCTTTTGTGCCGCCAGTTGATCGTATAAAGGCTGAATGTTGTCCGGGAGATCGCCAGCGCCATGGGTGGAACTCACCACCAGCCAGGTGCCTTCCAGCGGAAGGTCTTCCAGCAGAGGGCCATGCAGGGTCTCGGTGGTAAAACCGGCATCTTCCAGTTTTTCTGCCAGATGTTCGGCGACATATTCCGCGCCGCCCAGGGTGCTGCCACTAATAAGAGTAATATCTGCCATGAAGTCCACTCCGGTTAAGAGGGGCGTATTGTACGCTGTGAATCAGCTGGGATCTACCTGTGGACAATATGGGTATTACGGGTGCATGAAAACGCCCTGTTACGGGCGGATCGTCCGCATGATCGGGTTTTGCAGGGAGATCAGCGTCTCGGTGGACTGGATTTCATCAATTGTTTGGATCTTGTTGATAAGCACCTGTTGCAGGGCATCAATCGATCGGCACATCACTTTAATAAAGATGCTGTAATGCCCGGTGGTGTAATAGGCTTCGGTCACCTCTTCGAGGCTTTCCAGTCTGGCCAGCGCTGAAGGGTAGTCCTTTGCGCTCTTAAGAATGATGCCGATAAAGCAACAGACGTCATAACCTAATTGTTTGGGGCTGACATCGATGCGGGCACCGGTGATGATCCCCGCCTGCTTCATTTTCTCCACGCGGACGTGAATGGTGCCCGGGCTTACGCCAAATTGCTTCGCCAGTTCGGCGTATGCCGTACGGGCGTTGGCCATTAATGCCTCGAGGATGCCGCGGTCCAGATTATCGATCTGATAATTTTCCATACGTTTTTCTTATGATGAGTGAACAATCTTTCTATATTAACGGGTCATTTTAACGAATCAAAACCTGTGAGGCCTTTTTTGTTGCCGATTATTGAATGGTAATGAATTTCTGTTGCTTAATGACGGGCAACAGAGAGAAAAAAGGAAAGGAAAAATGAAATCCGCTTACATCAGCAAACAACGTCAGATTATTTTCGTGAAGTCGCATTTCTCCCGCCAACTGGAAGAAAAACTGGGGCTTATTGAGGTTCAGGCTCCAATTTTAAGCCGTGTCGGAGATGGCACTCAGGATAATCTGTCAGGTTCTGAGAAAGCGGTGCAGGTGAAAGTAAAAAACCTGCCGGATGCCCAGTTTGAAGTGGTGCATTCGCTGGCGAAATGGAAACGCAAAACTCTGGGACAGCATGATTTCAGCGCTGGCGAAGGCTTATACACGCATATGAAAGCGCTGCGCCCTGATGAAGATCGTCTGTCGCCGGTTCACTCTGTCTATGTGGATCAATGGGACTGGGAGCGGGTGATGGGCGATGGCGATCGTCATACCGGTACCCTTAAATCGACCGTTGAAGCCATTTACGCCGGGATCAAAGCGACCGAAGCCGCCGTGAGCGAGGAGTTTGGCCTGACGTCCTTCCTGCCGGAGCAGATCCACTTTGTGCATAGCCAGGCGCTGCTGAGCCGCTTCCCTGAACTTGATGCCAAAGGCCGTGAGCGCGCGATTGCCAAAGAGCTGGGAGCAGTATTCCTGATTGGCATTGGCGGCAAACTCAGTGATGGCCAGCATCATGACGTGCGGGCGCCGGATTATGATGACTGGAGTACGCCGGGCGATGGTGGCTTACAGGGGCTGAACGGCGATATTCTGGTGTGGAACCCGGTGCTTGAAGATGTGCTTGAGCTGTCGTCGATGGGGATCCGGGTTGATGCCGAAGCCCTGAAGCGGCAGCTTAAAATCACCGATGATGAAGACAGGTTGCAACTGGAGTGGCATCAGGCGCTGGTACAGGGCGAGATGCCGCAAACCATCGGGGGCGGTATTGGCCAGTCCCGTCTGACCATGTTGCTTTTGCAACTGCCGCATATCGGCCAGGTACAATGTGGCGTCTGGCCTGAGCAGGTGCGCGCAAGCGTTTCTTCGCTTCTTTAACGTTTCCAGCGGCGCAGCAGGCGGCTGCGCATCCCGGTATCAAAGCGCCAGATATGATCAAAGATGCGCATGATGCCGGGTTTACCGTGCGCCGACATCGCCACGGCATGAAAACGTTGCTGCTGTACGCTTTGTAGCTCTTTGACATGGCTGACCACATCGTCCGGCAGTCTCTGGGCGATAAAGTCAGAAATGACCACCGCATCGGCGTCATACCACTCCCCTCCCCGCATCCGCTCAATAATGGCCCGAAAACAGCTGGCGATATCCGTGCCGCCACGAAAACGCTGGCTAAGAAAGCGGATCGCCTGCTCCAGTCCCTGCTGACTGGTAAGCTCATACCGCACCACTTCACTGGAAAACAGCATGATGTAGCAGCGTCGTTTATCCGCCAGGGCGACGCGCATCAGCGCAAGGCAAAATGCTTTAGCGCATTGTTCATTGAAGCCGCCCATTGAACCTGAGGTATCGACACAGACAATAAACGGCCCGCGCGGCTGCTCGTCAAAGTCCTGATGCACAACCGGGCGTTCGACCACTTTTTCCCGCCAGGCATCGCCATGCAGACGATAAGTAATCAGCTGTTTTTCGACCAGACGGCGATAAAACTCATATTCCAGTTCCGATATGCCAAGGGTTGCCAGTTCCGCAGGCAGCAGGCGCAAAATATCATCGCTTTGATGAATACCATCAACCTGTTCCGGTACCGTCGAAGGTTCACGCACCAGCATCCGGAAGGTTTCCATTGGCGCATCTTTGCGGGGAACGGATTTCGCCTCGCGCGAACGGCCGAGCTGTTCCGCCAGTTGTTTCAGCTCCGGTTGCTCGCTCAGGAAATCGCCGTACTTAACAATCAACTGGTAGTCGCCGCGCGAGATCTGCCCGGCGCTCATATCCCATAAGCGTCCGGCGGCGTTTTCGTTCTCGATTAACACTGGCTCAAGCTGGCCGCTGAGGGTCATACGGGCCTGTACTTCACTGAGCAGCTGCTCGCGCTCCTCTTCTAATAGCTGTTGATTAAACGCGGTGGTCTGTACCACCAGACTCAGCCGCCAGCGCTGTAAAAAGAGCGTATGCAGCGCTGGCGTGAAGGTGGGGTTATCCGCCACCATAGCATGGGCCTGGGCGGCAAACGGCGATCGAAGCTTATCCAGCAGGTTCAGGATTTGCGGAAGCTGGACAATCAGTTGTGATGTCGGGAGCAACTGACTCTGTTGATAAGATAAGACTTCTTCTGTCAGCTCCGGCGGTACCTGGGCCTCTTTCAGGCGGCTTTTCAACGCTTCCCGCCAGCGAGGAATGTCTTCGGTGATGGCGTGACGCAGACGAGGAAACTTTTCGAAGAACACCGCCAGCTGCGGCGAGGCCAGTATGGCGACGATCAACTCCTCAATGATCGCCTCCTCACCAATGGTTAAAATCGCATTCAGCACGTCCAGAGTTAGCATTGACGCGCCTGTTGGATCTGCGCCCGGACATACTGCAAGCTGGATTCAATACGCCCTAACCAGTCGTCGGGAATGAACAGACACTTCTGTTGTTCGCTAAAGCGGGTATGTTGCTGATGCCAGAGAGTATCGAGGGCTTCCAGCTGCTGCGAGACTTCTTCCGGAACATTCGTCTGGCTACCGCCGGGCAGGGCAAGGCGCGAGCCCTGCAAGCTGACATCACGGATCACCACATTCAGATTACCATCCACATCCAGATTCAGGACCTGCGCAAAGCCGATGCCGTTGAGTTTGCCGCGGATTTCCCCTCCCTTCGCCAGCCACTGTGCCAGCGCTGCACGCTCAATGGTCACGTGAATAACCTGCATATCATGAAGTTTTAGCGGCTGCTGGAGCAGAAGGGTCAGGGTGGCATCCTGTAATTCGTCGGGCAGATCGTAATGCGGACGGCGGCTGAACATACCGCCCTGGCGGGAGACTTTGAGGGCGGTTTTATCACTCTGCTGCTGTTGAAGCTGAATGCGGCGCTGGGCAATGGCGCCCAGTTGAGTGAGCATCGACTGCTGCTGCCAGGCGTGCCCGGTCATCAATATTTCTAACTGATTTTTCAGCAGTTGCATGCTTAGCGCGTCGTACCACAGACAATCTTTTAACAGGATAAGATCGACTGGCGCGACCGCATCGCGTCCGCTAAAGAAGGCGCTGGCCTGAAGTAAATGGATCGCTTTTTTCCAGCGTCGATCTGAGACATAAGGCGCATTAGGTAAACTATCGAGCTGCTGACGAAGCAGGTAGATCAGTTCGAAAACGCTATCAGGCAGCGTCACCTGGACAATCTTCTGCTGCCAGTCGGTATATTCCTCATCGCTTATCTGCAGGTCTGCGGGAACGGGGTTGTGGTTTTCATCCTGCTGACTGACCAGCATGGAGCGAAAATTCCCTTTCTCCTGCACTTTATCCAGCCACAGACGGATCAGCATTCGGTCATACAGCGCCTCAAGGCTGTTATCCGCTTCCGGCAATTCGTTGGACGCGGCCACCAGCAGACGCATAGGGATTTTTTCTTCGCTCGCGCCATTGCGAAAACGACGTTCATTGATGGCGGTGAGCAGGGTATTAAGGATTGCAGGCCCTGCTTTCCAGATCTCATCGAGAAAGACAATTTCAGCTTCCGGCAAATAACCCTGGGTTAAACGCTCATAGCGTCCTTCATCTTTTAGCGCCTGAATAGAGAGTGGACCAAACACCTCTTCGGGGGTGGAAAAGCGGGTCATCAGGTATTCAAACGCGCGGGCATGCTTAAACGCGAACTTCAGGCGGCGGGCGATCAGGCTTTTGGCGATACCTGGCGGGCCGAGCAGAAACACACTTTCACCGCTCAATGCGGCTAACAGGCACAGGCGAATAGCGTGGCTACGCTCAAAAAGACCTTTTTCCAGTGCACTGCTTAAGCGGGAAATTCTTTCTGCTAATAAATGTGAGTGAGCCATAATTGATTTTGCATCCTTTCGCCGGGAACCCCCGGCTTGCCTCTGCGAGTATAGACGTTTGAGTTGGGGCTTGTAATAGACTGAACAATGGCGTCATTTTCATTGCGCCAGAATAATGTGGTCGCATTTAGGGGTACGATTTAGCAAATAATCGTGCATACTGTGCGCTTTTTGTGGGCCAAGGGACTAAGCACACATTTGTCATTCAAACAAAAGATTAGTCTATGAGCACTGATAATAAGCAATCGTTGCCCGCGATAACACTCGCGGCTATTGGGGTTGTCTACGGTGATATTGGCACCAGCCCGCTTTATACTCTTCGTGAATGTTTGTCAGGTCAGTTTGGTTTCGGTGTCGAACGCGACGCTGTTTTTGGCTTCCTGTCGCTGATTTTCTGGCTGCTGATACTTGTTGTTTCCATCAAATATCTCACCTTCGTGATGCGTGCGGATAACGCCGGAGAGGGCGGTATTCTTACGCTAATGTCACTGGCCGGTCGCAATACGTCGGCGCGAATGACCTCGGTGCTGGTGATTATGGGGCTGATTGGCGGCAGCTTCTTCTATGGCGAGGTGGTGATAACCCCTGCCATTTCGGTGATGTCGGCCATTGAAGGTCTGGAAATCGTTGCGCCTTCACTGGAGAGCTGGACTGTCCCGCTTTCGATAGTGGTACTGACGCTGCTGTTTATGATCCAGAAGCACGGAACGGGGCTTGTGGGCAAACTCTTTGCGCCTATTATGCTTGCCTGGTTTTTGATTCTGGCGATGCTGGGCGCGCGCGGTATCATCTCAAATCCGGAAGTGCTTCAGGCGCTTAATCCGGCCTGGGCGGTCAATTTCTTCCTCGAGTACAAAACCGTTTCGTTTGTGGCCCTGGGCGCCGTGGTGCTCTCTATTACCGGCGTTGAGGCGTTGTATGCGGATATGGGGCACTTCGGCAAACTGCCTATTCGCGTGGCCTGGTTCCTGGTGGTACTCCCCTCGCTGGTGCTGAATTATTTCGGCCAGGGGGCGCTGTTATTAAAAAACCCGGAGGCGATTAAAAACCCGTTCTTTCTGCTGGCGCCTGAGTGGGCGTTGATCCCGATGCTGGTGATTGCCACCCTGGCAACGGTAATTGCTTCCCAGGCGGTCATTTCCGGCGTCTTCTCGCTTACTCGTCAGGCCGTGCGTCTGGGCTATCTGTCGCCGATGCGTATCATCCATACCTCGGAGATGGAGTCGGGGCAGATCTACATCCCTTTCATTAACTGGCTGCTCTATTTTGCGGTGGTCATTGTGATAGTCAGCTTTGAGCACTCGAGCAATCTGGCGGCGGCTTACGGTATTGCAGTGACCGGAACCATGGTGCTGACCTCTATTCTGTCGATGACCGTGGCGCGCAAAAACTGGCACTGGAATAAAGTGTTCGTCGGCCTGCTGCTTACCGGGTTCCTGTGTATTGATATTCCGCTGTTTTCGGCGAACCTCGACAAGCTGCTGTCCGGTGGCTGGTTGCCGCTGAGCCTGGGCCTGGTCATGTTTGTGGTGATGACAACCTGGAAGAGCGAGCGTTTTCGCCTGCTGCGCCGGATGCATGAGCACGGCAACTCTCTGGAAGCCATGATTGCCTCGCTGGAGAAATCGCCGCCGGTGCGTGTGCCAGGTACCGCGGTTTATATGTCCCGCGCGTTGAATGTGATCCCCTTTGCCATGCTGCACAATCTGAAGCACAACAAGGTGTTGCATGAGCGGGTTATCCTGCTGACGTTGCGCACCGAAGATGCGCCTTATGTGCATAACGTACGACGGGTGCAGATTGAGCAGCTTTCGCCGACATTCTGGCGAGTCGTGGCAAGCTACGGCTGGCGTGAGACCCCGAACGTAGAGGAGGTGTTCCACCGCTGCGGTCTGGAAGGGTTAAGCTGCCGGATGATGGAGACCTCATTCTTTATGTCCCATGAGTCTCTGATTGTCGGTAAACGCCCCTGGTATCTGCGCCTGCGCGGCAAACTTTATCTGCTCCTCCAGCGTAATGCCTTGCGCGCCCCGGATCAGTTTGAAATCCCGCCTAACCGGGTTATTGAACTCGGTACCCAGGTCGAGATTTAACAGCCTGCTAAAACCCCTCTTTTCGAGGGGTTTTTGTTATTTCACACCCGCAATTTGGCTTAAGAAAGCAAAGCGATGTTTTTTTAATGCAACGCGAGCGAAACGTTTCGATATCGATCACACTTCTGTAACGCTGCGGTGGTTTTCTGAACATTCTCAGGTTTACACTGAGATCAGCGAAACGTTTCGCTAATGGAGCATAAAATGAAAAAAGGTACTGTTCTTAACTCTGAAATCTCGTCGGTGATTTCCCGTCTTGGGCATACCGATACGCTGGTGGTCTGTGACGCGGGTTTACCGGTGCCACAGGGTACTCAACGTATTGATATGGCATTAACCCAGGGGGTGCCTGGCTTTATGCAGGTACTGGAAGTGGTCACGACGGAAATGCAGGTTGAGGCAGCTATCATCGCAGCGGAAATTCAACAACATAATCCGCAGCTCCACGAAACGTTGCTCAGCCATATTGAGCAGCTGCAACAACACCAGGGTAATACCATAGATGTTCGTTACGTTCCCCACGAACAATTTAAAAAACAGACCGCAGACAGTCAGGCGGTTATTCGCAGCGGGGAGTGTTCCCCGTATGCGAATATTATTCTCTGTGCCGGCGTAACCTTCTGAGGCCGGCATGGACGCGTTACTGCAACTTAAGGGAATCGACAAAGCATTCCCGGGGGTAAAAGCCCTCTCCGGTGCGGCGCTAAATGTTTATGCTGGCCGCGTTATGGCGCTGGTTGGTGAAAACGGCGCGGGCAAATCCACCATGATGAAAGTGCTGACCGGTATTTATACCCGTGATGCCGGTTCATTGCTGTGGCTGGGAAAAGAGACCACCTTCAATGGGCCGAAATCCTCCCAGGAAGCGGGCATCGGTATTATTCACCAGGAGCTCAATCTGATCCCTCAGTTGAGCATTGCTGAAAACATCTTTCTCGGGCGTGAGTTCGTCAGTCGTTTCGGCAAAATCGACTGGAAGAAAATGTATGCCGAAGCTGACAAACTGCTGGCGAAACTGAATCTGCGCTATAAGAGCGATCTGCTGGTAGGGGAACTCTCTATTGGCGATCAGCAGATGGTGGAGATTGCCAAGGTGTTGAGCTACGAGTCACGGGTGATTGTGATGGACGAGCCGACCGATGCGCTGACCGACACCGAAACCGAGTCCCTGTTCCGGGTGATCCGCGAGCTGAAAGCCCAGGGGCGCGGTATTGTCTATATTTCCCACCGTATGAAAGAGATCTTTGAGATTTGCGATGACGTCACCGTCTTCCGCGATGGTCAGTTTATTGCCGAGCGTCAGGTGCCCACGCTCACCGAAGATACGCTGATTGAAATGATGGTCGGTCGTAAGCTCGAAGATCAGTACCCACGCCTTGATAAAGCACCCGGCGACATCCGCCTGAAAGTGGACAATCTGTGTGGACCTGGCGTGCACGATGTGTCGTTCACGCTGCGTAAAGGCGAGATCCTGGGCGTGGCAGGCCTGATGGGCGCCGGACGAACAGAACTGATGAAAGTGCTGTATGGCGCTCTGCCACGTACTAGTGGTTACGTTACCCTGGATGGGCATGAAGTGGTGACCCGCTATCCGCAGGATGGCCTGGCAAACGGCATCGTCTATATCTCAGAAGACCGTAAGCGCGATGGTTTAGTCCTTGGTATGTCGGTCAAAGAGAATATGTCCCTGACCGCGCTGGGCTATTTCAGTCGTAGTGGCGGTAGCCTGAAACACAAAGATGAACAGCAGGCGGTCAGCGACTTTATCCGTCTGTTCAACGTCAAAACTCCGTCGATGGAACAGGCAATTGGCCTGCTTTCTGGTGGTAATCAGCAAAAAGTGGCGATTGCGCGTGGATTAATGACGCGCCCGAAAGTGCTGATCCTTGATGAGCCAACCCGTGGCGTCGATGTGGGGGCGAAAAAAGAGATTTATCAGCTTATTAACCAGTTTAAGGCCGATGGCCTGAGCATCATTCTGGTGTCGTCGGAAATGCCGGAAGTATTAGGCATGAGCGACCGCATCATGGTGATGCACGAAGGGCATCTCGAGGGTGAATTCACACGCGAGCAGGCCACTCAGGAAGTATTGATGGCTGCCGCTGTGGGCAAGCTTAATCGTGTGAATCAGGAGTAAAAAAGATGACTACCCAGGCTGTTTCTGGTCGCCGCTATTTCAGCAAAGCGTGGTTGATGGAACAAAAATCACTGATCGCCTTACTGGTGCTGATTGCGATTGTATCGACCCTGAGCCCGAACTTTTTTACCGTCAATAACTTGTTGAATATCCTGCAACAGACGTCAGTGAACGCCATTATGGCGGTTGGCATGACGCTGGTTATTTTGACTTCCGGGATCGACCTGTCCGTCGGTTCTTTACTGGCGCTGACCGGTGCGGTCGCCGCGTCATTGGTGGGAATGGAAGTGAATGCGCTGGTGGCTGTCGCCGCCGCCCTGGCTCTGGGGACTGCTGTAGGGGCAGTCACTGGTGCGGTGGTGGCTAAAGGTCGGGTGCAGGCGTTTATTGCCACCCTGGTGATGATGCTGCTGCTGCGCGGCATTACGCTGGTCTATACCAACGGGAGCCCAATAAACACCGGATTTACCGATAATGCCGATCTCTTTGGCTGGTTTGGTATTGGGCGTCCTTTGGGGATCCCGGCCCCGGTGTGGATTATGGCGGTTGTCTTTATTGCCACCTGGTATTTACTGCACCATACCCGTCTCGGCCGCTATATTTATGCTCTGGGCGGTAACGAAGCGGCAACCCGGTTGTCGGGCATCAGCGTCGATAAAGTGAAAGTGATGGTTTATGCCCTGTGCGGCTTACTGGCTTCACTGGCAGGCATTATTGAGGTTGCCCGTCTGTCCTCCGCTCAGCCAAACGCCGGGACCGGTTATGAGCTGGATGCCATTGCTGCGGTGGTGTTGGGCGGTACCAGCCTGGCCGGAGGTAAAGGGCGCATTGTTGGGACATTGATCGGTGCGCTGATCCTTGGCTTCCTGAATAATGGATTGAATTTGTTAAGCGTTTCTTCCTATTACCAGATGATCGTTAAAGCAGTGGTGATTCTGCTCGCGGTGCTGGTAGACAACAAAAAACAGTAATTACCCACACTACAGGACATCATGAATATGAACATGAAAAAACTGGCTACCCTGGTTTCTGCTGTTGCACTGAGCGCCACCGTAAGCGCGAATGCGATGGCCAAGGACACCATTGCACTGGTTGTTTCCACACTGAACAACCCGTTCTTTGTTAGCCTGAAAGACGGTGCGCAGAAAGAAGCCGATAAACTGGGTTACAACCTGGTAGTGCTGGATTCACAAAACAACCCGGCGAAAGAGTTAGCCAACGTTCAGGATTTGACGGTTCGTGGCACCAAACTGCTGCTGATCAACCCGACTGACTCCGACGCCGTGGGTAACGCAGTTAAAATGGCAAACCAGGCCAACATTCCGGTTATCACCCTTGACCGTGCTGCGGCGAAAGGCGAAGTGGTCAGCCATATCGCTTCCGATAACGTGCTGGGCGGTAAAATTGCCGGTGACTACATTGCCCGTAAGGCGGGTGAAGGCGCGAAAATTATTGAGCTCCAGGGGATTGCCGGAACTTCTGCGGCCCGTGAACGTGGCGAAGGTTTCCAGCAGGCCGTTGCTGCACACAAATTTAGTGTTCTTGCCAGCCAGCCTGCTGACTTTGACCGTACAAAAGGCCTGAACGTTATGCAGAACCTGCTGACGGCCCATCCTGATGTGCAGGCGGTATTTGCTCAGAACGATGAGATGGCGCTGGGCGCGATGCGCGCGCTGCAAACCGCAGGCAAATCCGACGTGATGGTGGTGGGATTTGACGGTACGCCGGATGGCGTAAAAGCGGTAAACGACGGCAAAATGGCGGCGACCATCGCGCAGCTCCCGGAACAGATTGGCGCCAAAGGCGTTGAAACCGCTGATAAAGTGCTGAAAGGCGAGAAAGTACACGTAAAAATCCCTGTTGACCTGAAACTGGTTATCAAACAGTAAGAAGGATTCAGACTCTCCCACGGGAAGGGGTCTGGAGGATAACGTATTAAAGAAAAGCAGGGCTCGCGCCACCGGCAGGCTGGTGGCGCATTTTAACGGACAAGCGCATCATGAAAACCACAGGCAAACTGGTCGTCCTTGGCAGTATTAATGCCGATCACATTCTCAACCTTGAATCTTTCCCGACCCCAGGGGAAACGGTAACGGGTAATCAGTACCAAATCGCCTTTGGCGGTAAAGGCGCAAATCAGGCCGTCGCTGCGGGTCGCAGCGGTGCTAATATTGCGTTTATTGCCTGTACGGGCGATGACGATACGGGTGAACGCGTTCGCCAGCAGCTGAAAAGCGACAATATCGACGTTGCGCCTGTCAGTGTTATTGCTGGTGAGTCCACTGGCGTGGCGCTGATTTTTGTTAACGGTGAAGGTGAGAATGTCATCGGTATTCATGCGGGCGCAAACGCAGCACTCTCCGTTGAACGCGTTGTCGCCCAACGCGACGCTATTGCTCAGGCTTCGGCATTGTTGATGCAGCTGGAGTCACCGGTTGAAAGCGTACTGGCGGCTGCCCGTATCGCTCATGAGAATCAAACCATCGTGGCTCTGAACCCGGCACCCGCCCGTGAATTGTCCGATGAGTTGCTGGCGCTGGTGGATATCATTACCCCGAATGAAACTGAAGCAGAAAAACTGACCGGTATTCGGGTGAGCAGTGACGAAGATGCGTCAAATGCGGCGCAAGTACTCCATACTAAAGGCATTGATACCGTCATTATTACTCTTGGCAGCCGTGGTGTCTGGGCGAGCGTAAAAGGCGAAGGCCGGCGTATCCCCGGATTTAAAGTTAAAGCCATCGATACCATTGCCGCAGGCGATACCTTCAATGGCGCGCTGATGACGGCGCTGTTAGAGAATAATGCGCTGGATGACGCTATCCGATTTGCTCACGCGGCGGCAGCCATTGCTGTCACCCGTAAAGGGGCGCAACCGTCGGTTCCGTGGCGCAAAGAAATTGATGATTTTCTCAGTCAGCAGGGGTGACGATTGGCTACGATGAAGGATGTGGCCCGCGTAGCGGGTGTATCAACGTCGACCGTTTCGCATGTCATCAATAAAGATCGTTTTGTCAGTGATGCCATCCGGGAAAAGGTGGAATCCGCAATCAAGACGTTGAACTATGCGCCTTCTGCGCTGGCCCGCAGCCTGAAAATAAATCAAACCCGCACCATCGGCATGTTGATTACCGCCAGTTCAAACCCCTTCTATTCTGAACTGGTGCGCGGTGTAGAGCGCAGCTGCTTTGAACGCGGCTACAGCCTGATATTGTGCAATACCGAAGGCGATGAGCAGCGTATGAACCGTAATCTGGAAACGCTGATGCAAAAGCGAGTCGATGGGCTTTTGCTTTTATGCACTGAGACTCACCAGCCTTCTCAGGAAATTCTCCAGCGCTACCCTTCTGTTCCGACAGTAATGATGGACTGGGCACCTTTTGATGGTGACAGTGACCTGATTCAGGATAATTCGTTATTGGGGGGCGATATGGCCACTCAGTATCTGATCAATAAAGGTCATACCCATATTGCCTGTGTTACCGGTCCTCAGGACAAAACCCCAGCCCGTCTGCGCCTTGAGGGTTATCGTGCGGCAATGGCGAATGCGGGCCTGACCGTCGGCGAAGGGGATGAAATCATCAGTAATTTTGAGTTTGGTGGTGGTTTTGAGGCGATGCAGACGCTGCTGGCGCAACAAGATCGTCCCCAGGCGGTGTTTATCAGCAACGATGCGATGGCCGTGGGGGCGTATCAGGCGCTGTACCAGGCCGGGTTAAAAGTCCCTGACGATATGGCGATTGTCGGCTATGACGATATCGAACTGGCGCGTTATATGGCGCCGCCGCTCACGACTATTCATCAGCCGAAAGACGAGCTGGGTGAACTGGCCATTGACGTGCTAATCCACCGTATTGCTGACCCAACCCAGCAGCAGCAGCGCTTACAGCTTACGCCGGTGCTGATGGAGCGCGGATCCGCTTAAGCCTCAGTGCTTTTCTTTTATCAGGTTACGGCCATCTTTTGGTCGTAACAGCATAAAGGTAAATGCGGATATCAGCGTGATAACACCCATGGTGATAAAGGTGTTGTGGAACTGCTCTACGATGTTATTCCCCTCAAATCCCTCATAGAAGCGCAGTACCGCAGCGCTCACCGCTACACCCAGGCTAATCGACAATTGTTGAGTAACGGCCAGAACGCTATTGCCGCTGCTGGCGTTTTCATCCGTTAAATCCGCGAGTGTAATGGTGTTCATTGCGGTGAACTGGGTAGACATCGCCATACCCAGAATAAACAGAGGCAGTATCAGCAGCCAGACCTCCATCGCGGGTGACTGCAGGGAAAACTGAGCAATCATCAGCCCGATAAACAGCGTAATCCCGACCAGGGTTTTGCGATAACCCAGGCGGCGGAGCACCTGGGTAACCAGTGATTTAGCCAGAATGGACCCCATGGCTGTCGGGGCCATCATGCAGCCGGCTATCAATGCTGAGTAGCCAAAACCCACTTGCAGCATCAGTGGCATTAAAAACGGCACACAACCGGTACCCAGACGAGAAGCGATGTTCCCGGCTATGCCTACGGAAAACGTTCGTGTTCTGAAGAGATTGAGCGATATCAGCGGGGTGGGATGACGGCGTGCATGACGTATATAAAGAAGGAATAGCATAATCCCGCTCAGGATCACGACGCCTGCCTGCCAGCTCGCCACAATTTTCTCGCCAAATAGCTCCATCCCGCAGGAAAACAGCACCAGACTGAGGCCGAAAAGAAAAAAACCGCCGGTATCGAAACGCTTGCGCGGCGTGGTGAAGTTGGGCATGTATTTGCGCGCATATAACAATCCGGTAATACCAATCGGGATATTAATCAGGAATATCCAGTGCCAGGTAGCCCAGGTGACCATAACGCCGCCCAGCACCGGCCCGAGTATTGGCCCCACCAGACCCGGCATCGTTACGAAGTTGAGGACCGGAAGTAGCTCGCTACGCGGATAGGCACGCAGTAGCGCAAGGCGGGCTACGGGCATCATCATCGCGCCGCCAATCCCCTGGATAACGCGGAAAGTGACCAGCGATGCCAGTGAGGTGGAAAGTGCACAGGCCAGTGAGCCGAGGGTAAACAAACTGACCGCCAGCATAAATACCCGGCGGGTACCGAATCTGTCTGCCAGCCAGCCGCTTGCCGGGATCAACATTGCGACCGTTAAGGTGTAGCTAATAATGGCTGATTGCATCGCCAGAGGGGAACGATTGAGGCTCTGTGCAATTGCAGGCAGTGCGGTATTTAATATTGTGGCGTCCAGAGCCTGCATAAAGAAAGCCATTGCCGCAATCCACGGCAATCCGGCCATACTGCGGTGTTTTTTCTCTGTCATGCGGGTTCCTGTTATTTTGCCGCGGGTGCGCCTGGTGTTTTTAACAGCATCTGACACGCGTGGAAAGCGCCTTCCCCATTGCTTTCCTGGATGGCATCAACAATGGCCTGATGAAGGTCGAGTTTAATCACCTGGTCCTGGGTTATTGACGTGAAATAGGTGCGATAGACCGAATGGAGCAGTGCTGCGAAGGAAGTCAGAAAAGGATTGCCGCTCATCGTATAGATCAGTTCATGCCAGGCCATATCCACTTCAACCCAGCGCTCGCGATTAAAATGCTTTTTAAGCCTGCCCATCTCTTCCATTAGCGTATTAAGGTGTGCCTTTTGTTCGGCAGTTCCCATTACGGCGGCTAACTGGCACGCCTGGGGTTCAATGCTGCTACGCATAATAAGGAAGTGCTGAATAACTTCCTGAAAGTTATCCTCGCTCATCCACCACGTCAGTAACTCTTTATCAAGGAAGTTCCAGTTTTCCCTCGGCATGACCCGAGTGCCAATACGTGGACGGGGAAGGACCATACCTTTTGCGGCTAATGTCTTTATTGCTTCTCTTACTGCCGTTCGGCTGACACCAAACTGCTCTCCCAACTCTATTTCACCAGGCAGAATGCTTCCGGGGAGATACTGACCTTTAAGGATTTGCTGTGCCACTTTCTCAGCCAGCACCCAGGAAAGGTTTTTTTGTGCCGCGATCTGTTGTGCATTTAAAGACATTTATAGGTTCCTGGTTTTGCATATTCACTTGTTAGTATGCCATTCGGTATATATCCGTGGTGATAAAAACAGCAAATTAATGCCTTTATGCTGCCTTTTTCCGCGTGTTGTTGAAAAAAAAGACGGTTGAAAAGTTTTTTGAATTTAGCGCTTGTCAGCCCGGAATAACTCCCTATAATGCGCCTCCACTGACACGGAACAACGGCACAAACGCCGCCGGGTCAGCGGGGTTCCACTGAGAACCTCGCAGAGAAAAGCAAAAATAAATGCTTGACTCTGAGGCGGGAAAGCGTAATATGCACACCCCGCGCCGCAGCGAAAAACGAAGCGGCACTGCTCTTTAACAATTTATCAGACAATCTGTGTGGGCACTCAAAGTGACATGGATTCTTAACGTCCTCGGACGA
>NZ_CBFFRJ010000025.1:0-48040 GCF_965644225.1 Phytobacter sp. V91
ACGGCTCCCTGTTGTGGAAGCCGTTATAGTGCCGCAGATTAAGGATCGGTCAACCGATCCTTAACTGATCGGCATTACTCCATCAGGAGAGCCTTTTAGCAGTGGCGATGATACTTAACCCAGTTGCTTACGCGCGTTGCGGAAGATACGCATCCACGGGCTGTCCTCGCCCCAGTTTTCCGGGTGCCAGGAGTTGCTCACGGTACGGAACACACGCTCCGGATGCGGCATCATCAGCGTTACGCGACCGCTTTCGCTGGTCACTGCGGTAATACCGTTTGGCGAGCCATTCGGGTTTGCCGGGTAGGTTTGCGTCACTTTGCCGAAGTTATCAACGAAACGCAGTGCCACCAGCCCTTTGCTTTCAAGCGCAGCCAGGTGGGCTGCATCACGTACTTCTACGCGACCTTCACCATGAGAAACGGCGATCGGCATCTGCGAACCGACCATTCCCTGCAGCAGCAATGACGGGCTTTGGGTGACTTCAACCAGGCTGAAACGTGCTTCGAAACGATCAGAGTGGTTACGCACAAAACGCGGCCACAATTCGCTGCCCGGCACCAGCTCACGCAGGTTAGACATCATCTGACAGCCGTTACACACGCCCAGCGCCAGCGTCTGCGGACGGTGGAAGAAGGTTTCGAATTCGTCACGCACACGGTTGTTGAAGAGAATAGACTTCGCCCAGCCTTCGCCTGCGCCCAGCACATCGCCGTAAGAGAAGCCACCGCAGGCCACCAGCGCCTGGAAGTCCTCCAGACCGGTACGGCCCGCCAGCAAATCGCTCATATGGACATCAATCGCATCGAAGCCCGCACGGTAAAACGCGGCCGCCATCTCCACGTGGGAGTTAACCCCTTGCTCACGCAGGACAGCCACTTTCGGACGAGCGCCGGTGGCAATATAAGGTGCGGCGATATCTTCGCTGATATCGAAGGAGAGCTTCACGTTGAGGCCCGGATCGGCATCATTGGCTTTGGCGTCGTGTTCCTGATCGGCACACTCCGGGTTATCACGCAGGCGCTGCATCTGCCAGGTGGTTTCGGCCCACCACATACGAAGCGTGGTGCGGCTTTCGCTGAACACCGTCTGACCTGCGGCTGCAACCACAAAGCGATCGCTGGCGGTCGCCTGACCAAGGTAGTGAACGCAATCCGCCAGACCGTTTGCCGCAAGCAGCGCTTCAACCGCGTCGCGATCTGCCGCACGCACCTGAATCACGCCGCCCAGCTCTTCATTGAACAGAGCCGCCAGATGGTCGCTGCCCAGGCTTGCGATATCGACGTTCACACCACAGTGACCGGCAAAGGCCATTTCTGCGAGGGTCACCAGCAGGCCACCGTCAGAGCGGTCATGCCAGGCCAGCAGTTTACGTTCTGCCACCAGCGCCTGCATGGCGTTCCAGAAGCCTTTTAACTGCGCAACATCACGGACATCGGCGGTTTTGTCGCCCAGCTGGCGATATACCTGCGCCAGCGCCGTTGCGCCCAGCGCATTGTGACCTTTACCCAGATCGATTAACAACAGGGCGTTGTCTTCGGTCGAGAGCTGCGGCGTTACGGTGCGACGGACATCTTCCACGCGGGCAAAAGCGGTGATAACCAGCGACAGCGGCGAGGTCATCTCGCGTTGCTCGCTACCTTCCTGCCAGCGGGTTTTCATCGACATGGAGTCTTTACCCACCGGAATGGTCAGGCCAAGCGCCGGGCAAAGCTCTTCACCTACCGCTTTCACGGCGGCATACAGGCCCGCATCTTCGCCCGGGTGACCGGCTGCGGCCATCCAGTTTGCAGAGAGCTTAATGCGACTAAGTTCGCCAATCTGCGTTGCCGCCATGTTGGTCAGGGATTCCCCTACCGCCAGGCGGGCGGAGGCGGCGAAGTCCAGCAGTGCGACAGGCGCACGTTCGCCGATGGACATCGCTTCACCGTAGTAGCTGTCCAGACTGGCGGTGGTCACCGCGCAGTTAGCAACCGGCACCTGCCACGGCCCCACCATCTGGTCGCGAGAGACCATACCGGTCACCGTGCGATCGCCGATGGTCACGAGGAAGGTTTTCTCGGCAACCGCAGGCAGATGCAGAACGCGGTTTACCGCGTCGGCAATGGAGATGTTACGTGAATCAATGGCGTCTCCGACGGCTTTGCGCGTCTGCACGTCACGGGTCATTTTCGGCGTTTTGCCAAGCAGCACATCCAGCGGCAAATCGATCGGCTGGTTGTCAAAGTGGCTGTCGTCCATGCTCAGATGCTGCTCAGCAATCGCTTCGCCGATCACCGCATAAGGCGCGCGTTCGCGACGGCACAGCTCGTCGAACAGCGGCAGCTGGTCGGCAGCCACAGACAGCACATAGCGTTCCTGGGATTCGTTACACCAGATCTCCAGCGGGCTCATTCCCGGCTCGTCGCTGAGGATGTCGCGCAGCTGGAATTTACCGCCGCGCCCGCCATCACTTACCAGCTCAGGCATCGCGTTGGACAAACCACCGGCGCCCACATCGTGGATAAACTGAATAGGGTTGGCATCGCCCAACTGCCAGCAGCGGTCGATCACTTCCTGGCAACGACGTTCCATTTCCGGGTTATCACGCTGAACGGAGGCAAAATCGAGATCCGCGTCAGACTGGCCGGAAGCCATTGACGAAGCCGCGCCGCCGCCAAGGCCGATGTTCATGGCCGGACCGCCCAGCACAATCAGCTTCGCGCCAACGGTGATTTCACCTTTCTGTACATGGTCGGCACGGATATTACCGATACCGCCTGCCAGCATGACGGGTTTGTGGTAGCCGCGCAGCTCTTCGCCGTTGTGGCTGTTCACTTTTTCTTCATAGGTACGGAAGTAACCGGTCAGAGCCGGACGACCAAACTCGTTGTTAAACGCCGCGCCGCCCAGCGGACCATCGGTCATGATATCCAGCGCGGTGACGATACGTTCCGGCTTACCGAAATCCTCTTCCCACGGCTGTTCAAAACCCGGAATACGCAGGTTAGACACGGAGAAGCCCACCAGACCGGCTTTCGGTTTTGCCCCACGGCCCGTTGCGCCTTCATCGCGGATTTCACCGCCGGAGCCTGTTGCCGCGCCCGGCCACGGAGAAATCGCCGTCGGGTGGTTATGGGTTTCGACCTTCATCAGGATATGCGCCGCTTCCTGGTGGAAGTCATAGCGACCGTTTTCGTGGTCAGCAAAGAAGCGCCCGACCTCGGAACCTTCCATTACCGCGGCGTTGTCTTTGTAGGCTGACAGCACATACTCCGGGTTTTTCTCGAAGGTATTTTTGATCATTTTGAACAGCGATTTAGGCTGCTGCTCACCGTCAATAATCCAGTCGGCGTTAAAAATTTTGTGGCGGCAATGTTCGGAGTTAGCCTGCGCGAACATGTACAGCTCGATATCGTTAGGGTTACGACCAAGACGGGTAAACGCATCCTGGAGGTAATCAATTTCGTCTTCCGCCAGCGCCAGCCCCAGACGCAGGTTAGCGTCGATCAACGCCTGACGACCTTCACCGAGCAGATCCACGCTCTGCACTGGCGCAGGCTGATGATGCTCAAACAGCTGCGCTGCATCGGCTTCTGCGCTAAAGACCGTCTCCATCATGCGGTCATGCAATTCGGCGGCGACGCTTGCCCACTGCTCATCGCTCAGGTTTGAGGCTTCAACGTAGTACGCCACGCCTCGCTCAAGGCGATTGATTTTGGTCAGTGAGCAGTTATGCGCGATATCCGTTGCTTTAGAAGACCAGGGAGAGATTGTGCCAGGGCGAGGTGTAACGAGGAGCAATTTACCGGACGGGGTGTGGCTGCTTAAGCTCGGCCCGTATTGCAGAAGTCGTTGCAGCCGGGTCAGTTCTTCGTCGTTCAACCGATCGTTTACATCGGCGAAATGGACATACTCAGCGTAAATGTTGCTCACCGGGAGCCGGGCTGCCTGAAAACTCGCCAGCAGTTTGTTAATACGAAATGCGGACAGTGCAGGCGAACCACGCAGAATTTCCATCATAAGTCTCTCGTCTTCGAAGCTTTAAGTGTGCATCAGGGGGAAAACGGGCGTCATTATAGTGAATACTGAGCAGCGACGAAACCGTTTGCGTGGAAATAAAATTATGCCTGTCATTTGGCATCGACAAATGGCCTTTTTGCTAATTAGTTGCCAACTGGCGTTTTGTTGCGCAGAATGCCGCTCAATCGTCGTTAAACATCCCTTTAGTTATGGCGGCTATTTTTTGAGGCATCCCGTGGTGCAGAGAATTAACTAATTGAAAAAATTTAAGATTAATTATCTGCTCATCGGCATTGTCACTCTGCTGCTGGCAGCAGCCTTATGGCCTTCTGTTCCCTGGTTCGGTAAAGCGGAGAACCGTATTGCCGCCATAAAGGCGCGCGGTGAGCTGCGCATCAGTACCATTGCCTCTCCAGTTACCTATGCAAACATAGACCAAAAATCCTATGGCCTGGACTATGAACTGGCCCAGCAGTTTGCCAGCTATCTCGGCGTGAAGTTGCAGGTGACCGTTCGGCAAAATATCAGCCAGCTGTTTGACGATCTGGACGATGGCAGAGCCGACATGCTGGCCGCCGGTCTGGTTTATAACAACGAAAGAATTCAGCATTATCAACCAGGCCCGGTGTACTACTGGGTATCTCAACAGCTGGTTTACCGGGTGGGCAGCTACCGTCCCCGCACGCTTGCCAGCGTGACTGACAGCCAGTTAACCATTGCCCCTGGTCATGTCGCCATCAATGATCTGCGCGAATTAAAAGAGAAAAAATTCCCGGACCTGAGCTGGAAAGTGGATGAGAAGATGGGCACCAGCGATCTGCTGGCCGAGGTGGTGAATGGCAAACTGAGTTATACAGTGGCGGACTCGGTGGCCATCAGCTTATTCCAGCGTGTCCACCCCGAACTCGCGGTGGCGCTCGACATTAGCGACGAACAGCCGGTGACCTGGTTCAGTGCCCGTGACAGCGACAATACGCTCTCTGCGGCCATGCTCGATTTTTACAACAACATTAATGAAGATGGCACCCTGGCGCGCCTGGAGGAGAAATACCTCGGACACGGCAATGATTTTGACTATGTCGATACCCGTTCGTTCCTGCGGGCCGTTGACAGCGTGCTGCCGGATCTACAACCGCTGTTCACTAAATATGCGCAGAATATCGACTGGCGTTTGCTGGCGGCGATTTCTTATCAGGAATCGCACTGGGATACCCAGGCCACATCGCCCACTGGCGTTCGTGGGTTGATGATGCTCACCAAAAATACCGCCCAGAGCCTGGGTCTGAGCGACAGAACCGATGCCGAACAGAGTATCAGCGGCGGTGCGCGCTACCTGCAGGATATGATGGTGAAAGTGCCGGAAACCGTCCCGCAGGAAGAGCGGGTCTGGTTTGCCCTCGCCGCTTACAATATGGGTTACGCTCATATGCTTGATGCCCGGGCTCTGACCAGTAAAACCAAAGGTAATCCCGACAGCTGGGCAGACGTGAAGCAGCGTCTGCCGCTATTGAGCCAGAAACCGTATTACAGCAAGCTCACCTACGGCTACGCCCGAGGTCATGAAGCCTATGCTTATGTGGAAAATATTCGTAAGTATGAAATAAGCCTGGTGGGTTATCTGCTGGAAAAAGAGAAAGAAGCAGCGAAGGCGTTGAAAATAGCTCAGAGTTACCCGGTGGTGGCTTCTGAAGAGTTTAACCGGACGCCTTACGGCGTGATGCCCTTCAGCGCCTTTAATCCGAGCCCCAGCGATGCTTTCCCACGTAATCCACTGATCGTGCCGGACAGGCTGACGATCGGGATACCGGCAAGCGTCAAATAAGAGACTCAGGCCCTTTTTTAAGGGCTTTTTTCTCCAGCCTGCGCTGACGAAAGAAGTCGCTCAGCATGGCGGCGCATTCATCCTGTAACACGCCCTCAATGATTTCTACCCGGTGATTCATACCCGGATGATGCAGGACGTCCATCAAAGAACCAGCGGCGCCGGTTTTTGCATCGCGCGCGCCGAAAACCAGTTGCCCAATGCGACCGTGCACCATCGCCCCTGCACACATCACACAGGGCTCGAGGGTCACATACAGCGTGGTATCAATAAGACGGTAGTTCTGCAGCACCATTCCGCCCTGACGCAGCGCCATGATTTCCGCATGGGCGGTAGGATCATGACGGCCAATCGGACGGTTCCAGCCCTCACCAATCACCTGATTATTGTGCACCAGCACGGCGCCCACGGGCACTTCACCTTCGTTCCACGCGCGCTTTGCCAGCGTCAGAGCGTGACGCATCCAGTAATCATGATTCAGTTCGGGGTTGGACAAGGGAAGCACTCCAGTTAACAAGCGGGGCGCATTATACACATCCGTTATCGGTTACACATCACTCATTCCAGTTGCTGGAGCTTACCCTGCGGCGTAACCCGCCAGCGATGCTGGCAAAAATAGAGCAACGGGTTGTCCTGCTTGCTGTCGCTGTAGCCGCTGTAGAGACGCAGCGGCGTGCCGATCTGCCGCTCAAGCTGCGCCACTTTTTCATGCCCCAGACAGCGCATTGTCAGCACCTGACCGCCATAACGACGTCCAGTCTGGCTGGCGATGATATTCACACGCGGCAGCCAGGGCGTATCACAATAGACCTGCTCCACCAGCGGCTGTGGAGAGCCGGTAATCAGCCAGATATCCGCATCTGAGGCCAGAAGGTAATTGGTGAGCCGCTCCTGAACCACCGGGAAAGCGGTGACCTTAGCCCGAAACCAGTGCGCAAACTTTTGCTCCAGCTGCTTCATATGCGCTTCGCTGTAGCCAAAGGTACAGGCCCATAGCAGCAAACTCATCGGCCAGCGCGCCGCGCGTCCTTTAACCAGAAGAGTAATACCGATGACCGGTAAAACAGGCAGTACCAGCAAGACGTTAAGCGGGTGATGACGCAGAACATAGCGCAGAAAAGTGCCGAACATGTCCTGCTGGTGCAAAGTGCCATCAAGATCGAAAAAAACAACGCGACGCTCGCTGGTAGTCAAATCTTACTCCTCGGGATCGTTAAAGCCTAAAAACCAGGTGAACAGGAACCCGGCAATAACCGCTATCAGATAGCCTAACAGATAGAACATCACTTTTCCGGTAACGATAGTTAATGCCATCGGCAGGCCGGAGATACCAAAAGTGATAACCGTTGCGACTTTGCAATAGCTGATAAACGCGCCGCCCACCGCACCACCTAAGCAGGCGCCAAGAAAAGGTTTGCCCAACGGCAATGTGACCCCGAAAATCAGCGGCTCGCCCACCCCCAACAGACCAACGGGAAGCGCGCCTTTAATCACTTTCCTGAGCCGGGTATTGCGGGTTTTCATGAGGACCGCAATAGCCGCCCCCACCTGCCCCACACCCGCCATAGCAAGTATTGGCAGTAGCGCGTTGTAACCGTGCGCCTGTACCAGCTCAACGTGAATAGGCACCAGCCCCTGATGCAGCCCCGTTAACACCAACGGCAGGAAGGTTCCGGCCAGCACCGCCCCCACCAGCACGCCGCCCCGGTCAATAGCCCAGGTGGCCCCATGGGCGATAGCTTCAGAAATAAAGCCCCCGACGGGTTGAAGAGCAACAATAGCGATCGTACCGGCAATCAATGTGGTCAGTAACGGATTGAGAATGAGTTCGACGGAGCCGGGCAATATGCGACGCAGACGCTTTTCAATCCAGCACATCAGCACCACCACCAACAGGACGGCAATAACCCCGCCACGCCCTGGCGAAAGCGCCTCGCCGAAGAGAGTTATCTGCGCCAACTGTGGGCTGGAGAGGATCCCGGCCATGACGCCCCCGAGCGCCTGCGAACCGCCAAACACTTTTGCGGTGTTCACCCCGACCAGGATGTTCATAATGGCAAACACAGCACTGCCGAAAATAGCCAGCAGTCCCAGCATGTTAGGGTATTGGGTGGCGAAATCACCGACAATATCCGGGCGTTTTAAGATGTTAATAATGCCGGTTATCAGGCCGGAAGCGATAAACGCCGGGATCAGGGGAATAAAGACGTTGGCTAACTGACGCAGCGCATCGCTCATCGGCGCTTTGTATCTGGCTTTGGCCTGCGCTTTGTTGCGTTCAGCATCGTCAAAAGGAGCAACCGCCGGCCCCTCAGCCATTTGCGCCTGCATGGCATCCACCACCTGCGCCGCTCTGCCCGGGCCGACAATAAACTGGTGCTGCTGACCCTGCTTCACGTAGCCGCTGATGCCAGGCAGTTGTTTCACGCCCGTCAGATCCAGCTTGTCTTCATCCTGTATCTCAATACGCACACGCGTCATACAGTTTTCGAGCCGCAGAATATTACTCTGTCCACCCACACCCGCAAGGATGCCGCTGGCAAGTGCCGCTGTCTTTTCCATCACCGCTCCTTTATTTTTCCAGTGCTGCGCGTAAAAAACCCTGGTGAAGATCAAGCCTGTTCCGCGCAGAGGCAGCGTCCAGACCGCTGAGCACCATCAGAATGGCCGGTTTGACCTCATAATCCGTCTGTTTAAGCACGGTTTCAGCCTGCTCACGCGCCACGCCGGTGGCTTCCATCAACATCCGGCAGGCCCTGTCCACCAGCTTCACGTTGGTCGCTTTCATGTCCACCATCAGGTTCTGATAAACCTTGCCGAATTTAACCATCGCCCCGGTGGAGATCATGTTCAGCACCAGTTTCTGCGCAGTACCGGATTTCAGGCGCGTTGAGCCGGTTAAGGCTTCCGGGCCCACCACCGGAGAGATGGCAATATCCGCTTCCCGCGCAATGGGGGAATCCGGATTACAGGAGACGGCAACCGTAGTACAGCCAAGACCAGCGGCATATTTCAGCCCACCGATGACATAAGGCGTGCGTCCGGACGCTGCCAGTCCAACCACCAGATCGTCGGCGGTAAGGGAGAGCGCCAGCAGGTCATCAGCACCAAGCTGCGCGTTGTCCTCCGCCCCTTCAACTGCTTTCAGCAACGCCCCTGGCCCCCCGGCTATCAGACCCACCACCAGACCGTGGGGGACGCCAAAAGTCGGCGGACATTCAGAAGCATCCAGCACGCCAAGCCGCCCGCTGGTTCCGGCACCCATATAGATAATGCGCCCACCCGCCTGCAATGCCGTTGCGGCGGCATCGACGGCTCTGGCGACCTCCGGCAATGTCGCTTTGACAGCTTCGGCGACCAGCGTATCCTGTTGGTTAAAACGGTTAACTAACTCTATGGTCGTCAATGCATCTAAATCCATGGTTTGTGGATTGCGGGTCTCTGATACCAGTGCGCCAAGATTCATTTTTGCTCCTTAAGAATTTTTAATTCATAATAACCGTAATAAAATGGAATATAAAATTCATTAGCCTGCGTAAAATGCGTTTTTTGCAATCGCCGTCACATTTTGCCTCAGGAGACGATATGAGTTGTTTGATACAGATCCGCCAGCGCTATGCCGGGTTTGCCCAGAGTGACCGGAAACTGGCGGATTTTTTGCTGGCGAATCCTGACCAGGCCCGCCATTTAAGCTCGCAACAGCTGGCGGCTGATGCAGGCGTGAGTCAGTCAAGCGTGGTGAAATTTGCCCAGAAACTGGGCTTCAAAGGCTTTCCGGCATTGAAACTGGCCCTGAGTGAAGCCCTTGCCAGCGCGCCTGAACCCTGGTCAGTGACCGTACATAACCATATTCTCGGCGACGATCCCCTGCGCGTGGTCGGCGAGAAGCTGATCAATGAAAACCTGAGCGCCATGCGCGCCACTCTCGACGTCAACAACGAGCAGAAGCTGCGGGAAAGCGTGGAGATGCTGCGCAGCGCCCGGCGGATCATCATCACCGGTATTGGCGCCTCAGGGCTGGTGGCCCGCAATTTTGGCTGGAAGCTGATGAAAATCGGCCTGAATGCCGCGGTGGAGCAGGATATGCACGCCCTGCTGGCGACGGTACAGGCAATGTCGGCGCAGGATCTGTTGCTGCCCATTTCCTACTCCGGCGAGCGTCGTGAGATCAATATGGCGGCGGATGAAACCCTGCGAGTTGGCGGCAGGATCCTGGCGATCACCGGCTTTACGCCCAATGCGTTACAGCAGCGGGCGACACGCTGCCTGTATACCATTGCCGAAGAGCAGGCCACACGCAGCGCGGCCATTTCCTCCACCAGCGCGCAGATGATGCTGGTGGATGTGCTCTTTATGGCTCTGGTTCAGCAGGATTTGGACCATGCCCCGGATCGTATTCGCCATAGTGAGGAATTGGTGAAAAAACTGGTCTGAGCAGGGAATGCACGTATAATGCTCGCCCTGCTCGTGTGAGGTTTCTGAGATTTTCCTGATGGCGCTGTTAATCACAAAAAAATGTATCAATTGCGATATGTGCGAACCCGAATGTCCGAATGAGGCCATTACGATGGGCGACAGTATCTATGAGATTAACAGCGATCGCTGTACGGAGTGCGTCGGCCACTACGAAACACCAACCTGCCAGAAAGTGTGCCCGATCCCCAATACCATTTTGCAGGATCCGGCACACCCGGAAAGCGAAGAGCAGCTGTGGGACAAGTTTGTCCAGATGCACCACGCCGATAAGATTTAACTTTCGATAATCACCGTCGCGCAGGCATAACGACGTTCATCGGCCAGGGAAACGTGCATATGCGCGACACCCAGTTTCTCCGCCAGTATTAACGCCTCGCCCCATAAGCGCAAACAGGGCTTGCCCAGCGCGTCGTTATAAACTTCAAACTGATTAAACGCCAGACCGTTGCGGATACCGGTACCAAAAGCTTTAGCGGCGGCCTCTTTGACCGCAAAGCGCTTCGCCAGAAAACGCACCGGTTGCTGATGCGTTTCCCAGATAACCCATTCGTTGTCGCTGAGCACGCGTTTCGCCAGGCGATCGCCGCTTCTGGCAATCACCGCTTCGATACGGGCAATTTCAACGATGTCAGTACCCAGGCCCAGAATTGCCATTACTTACGCGCTTCCACCATCAGACGTTTCATCTCTGCGACCGCCTCTTTGAGGCCACTCATCACCGCACGGCCAATAATGGCATGACCGATATTCAGTTCATGCATTTCCGGCAAACGGGCAATCGCCTGCACATTATGATAAGTCAAACCGTGCCCGGCGTTGACCTTCAGCCCCAGGCTTGCCGCATAGGTTGCGGCTTTGGCAATGCGATCCAGCTCTTTGGCCTGCTCAACTTCATTTTTCGCTTCGGCGTAGCAGCCGGTATGGATCTCGATGTAAGGCGCGCCCACATCGGCTGCGGCTTTGATTTGCTCAGCATCGGCATCAATAAACAGGGAAACCAGGATCCCGGCATCTGCCAGACGTTTGCAGGCATCACGCATTTTGTCGAGCTGACCGGCAACATCCAGCCCGCCTTCGGTGGTGACTTCCTGACGTTTTTCCGGCACCAGGCAGCAGAAATGCGGCTGAGTCTCAACGGCAATCGCCAGCATCTCTTCCGTTACCGCCATCTCGAGGTTCATGCGGGTATCCAGCGTCTGTCGCAGCACGCGGACATCCCGGTCGGTGATATGGCGACGATCTTCACGCAGGTGTACCGTGATGCCATCAGCACCCGCCTGCTCGGCAATAAATGCCGCCTGTACCGGATCCGGATACGCCGTGCCACGCGCGTTACGCAGGGTAGCAATGTGATCAATATTGACGCCTAACAGTAATTCAGACATGCCAGTCCTCTATTTCTTTGCCGTTCGGATTTATGTTTCCCTCACTGCGACACTCTCCTCAAAGAGGCGAGTACGAGTCGGGTAATCGGTTATTATTAACGCTTCGGGAAAAATTGTCGGAACAACTCCCGGCTCTTGAGCGGTTTGCCCCCAAGATACGGCTTTAGCGCTATCCGGGTAAAGCGTTTCGCCGCTCTGAGCGTATCCATATCAGGAAATTCACGTTCCGCCAGCGCACGCAGATGCCGTCCGGTAAAGGTGGTGTTATCAATCACTACGCTTGCGATAAATCCTTTCTCTTCCCGGTAACGATAGGTCATGGTGTCATCTACCGCTTCGCCACTCCCCGCGCAGTGCAGAAAATCGACGCCGTATCCCAGATGCCCAAGCAGTGCCAGTTCAAAACGGCGCAGGGCTGGTTCCGGCGAACCCGTCGCACCCGCCAGGGCCTGGATACAGTGCAGGTAATCAAAGAACAGCTCAGAAAAGCGGGTCTCATGCTCCAGGACGCGCGCAATCAGCTCATTGACGTACAGACCGCTGTAGAGGGTGATGCCGCTGAGAGGAAGGGCCAGAGAAACGGCTTCAGCGCTGCGCAGCGTTTTGACGTCGCCACGGCCACCGAAACGGACCAGCAAGGGAGTAAAGGGTTGTAACGCACCTTTGAGGTTAGAACGTTTGGAACGTGCGCCTTTGGCAACAAGACGCACGCGGCCCGACTCTTCCGTGAAGACGTCCAGCATCAGGCTGGTTTCGCTCCAGGGGCGACTATGCAGGACGAAAGCGCGCTGCCAGCCTTCCATCAGGACTGATACTCTATGGCTTTCGAGTTGCAGGAAGACGGCAAGCTTGCGAGTCCCCAGGAGCATAGAAAGCTATGTGACTGGGGCGAACAAGCGTAGCCAACGCACCTGCGGCTTGAAAGACGACGAGTATTAGAGATCGTCGACGTAACCGAGACTACGCAGTGCACGTTCATCATCGGCCCAACCGGATTTCACTTTCACCCACAGTTCAAGATGCACCGACGCTTCGAACATCTCCTGCATATCTTTACGGGCTTCAATACCGATGGTTTTGATTTTGGCCCCTTTGTTGCCAATCACCATCTTTTTCTGCCCTTCGCGCTCAACCAGAATCAGGCCGTTAATGTCATAACCGCCACGTTCATTGGAGACAAAGCGCTCGATTTCAACCGTCACTGAATAAGGCAGCTCAGCACCGAGGAAACGCATCAGTTTCTCACGAATGATCTCCGATGCCATAAAGCGCTGGGACCTGTCGGTGATGTAATCTTCCGGGAAGTGATGGGTGGCTTCCGGCAGATGTTTACGCACGATACCCGCCATGGTGTCGACGTTAAAGCCCGTCTCAGCAGAGATAGGGACGATATCGAGAAAGTTCATCTGGCTGCCGAGGAATTGCAGATGAGGTAACAGGTCCGCTTTTTCCTGAACGTTATCAACTTTGTTGACAGCCAGAATCACCGGAGCCTTACCGTCACGCAGTTTGTTCAGCACCATTTCGTCGTCCGGCGTCCAGCGCGTCCCTTCCACCACAAAAATCACCAGCTCGACGTCGCCGATAGAGCTGCTTGCCGCCTTGTTCATCAGACGGTTAATGGCGCGCTTTTCTTCCATATGCAGACCTGGGGTGTCTACATAAATCGCCTGATAAGCCCCTTCCGTGTGGATACCCACAATGCGGTGACGCGTGGTCTGCGCTTTACGCGAGGTGATCGACACTTTCTGCCCAAGCAGATTGTTCAGTAACGTGGATTTACCTACGTTAGGGCGACCGACGATGGCGATAAAGCCACAGTAACTTTTTTCTTCAGTGCTCATTCCAGCTCCAGATTTTTCAGTGCCTGTTCGGCGGCAGCCTGCTCAGCCTTGCGGCGGCTCGACCCTGTGCCAACCACCGGCTCTTTCAGGCCACTGACCTGGCAGTGGATAGTAAATTCCTGATCGTGCGCTTCGCCACGTACCTGTACCACCAGATAAGATGGCAGCGGTAAATGACGACCTTGCAGAAACTCCTGCAAACGCGTTTTGGGATCTTTTTGTTTATCGCCCGGACTGATTTCGTCCAGACGCGTCTGGTACCAGCTCAGGATCAGTCGTTCGACGGTCTGGATGTCGCTGTCCAGAAAAACACCACCGATTAGAGCTTCAACCGTATCGGCCAGAATGGATTCGCGGCGGAAACCGCCACTCTTCAGTTCGCCCGGCCCTAAACGCAGACATTCGCCCAGCTCGAACTCGCGGGCAATTTCCGCCAGCGTGTTGCCACGTACCAGTGTGGCACGCATGCGGCTCATATCACCTTCATCCACACGCGGGAAACGGTGATAAAGCGCGTTAGCAATGACAAAACTTAAAATAGAGTCGCCTAAAAACTCCAGGCGCTCATTATGTTTGCTGCTGGCGCTGCGGTGGGTTAATGCCTGCTGCAACAGCTCCTGATGTAGAAAAGTGTAGCCCAGCTTCTTCTGAAGCCGATTTATTACGATGGGGTTCATGCGATACCAATAAATGAATGCGTCAACAATGCAGCACACGAAACCGACCTGGAAGAAAAAACCAACGCGGTTTCGTGTGCTGTGGCACCCAGGGGAGCCAGCCTTAAACTTCGGGGGAATATTCTATACGTAACGACAAGGTATGTCGTTAGTCTGAGCTGATTTATAGCGGAAATAATTTGGGGTACAGATATTATTCCGCACCCCAATAAATTTAATGAATACCACCGATACGGCTTAAGCGCACACCTGTTGGCCATTCACCTTCTTGTTTCTCGAAACTCATCCAGATAGCCGTTGCGCGCCCCACCAGATTGGCTTCAGGGACAAAGCCCCAATAACGGCTGTCAGCGCTGTTATCGCGGTTGTCACCCATCATAAAATAATGGCCCGGCGGGACAATCCAGGTCGCCAGTTGCTGGCCCTGCTGCTTGTAATAAATACCGAGCTGATCCTGCGCAATAGGGACGGTCAGAATGCGATGGGTCACATCGCCCAGGGTCTCTTTACGCTCAGTCAGACGAACGCCGTCTTCACGGGTTTCGCTTTTTGGCAACTGGAAGAAACCGCTGCTGGCTTCTCCGCCTTCACGGCGACCGAAAGTCTGCACAAAATCACTTGGCTCAACGTTGCTGTAGGTAATCGGCAACGCGTTGGCGCAAGCCTGACCAGAGCTGCAGTTTGGCTGTACGGTGACCTGTTTGGAAACCGGATCGTAACTGACTTTATCGCCCGGAACGCCAACAACGCGTTTGATGTAATCCAGGCGCGGATCGTCAGGATACTTGAATACTGCAATATCGCCGCGTTTCGGATGGCCCGTCTCGATCAACGTCTTCTGGTAAATCGGATCTTTGATGCCGTAGGCAAATTTTTCCACCAGAATAAAATCACCGATAAGCAGCGTCGGCATCATTGAACCAGAGGGGATCTGGAAAGGCTCGTAAATAAAAGAGCGCACAACCAGCACAATGGCCAGCACCGGAAAGACCGATGCCCCGGTTTCCAGCCAGCCCGGTTTCGGGCCGACTTTCTTCAGCGTTTTTTTATCAAGCGCGTCGTTAGTAGCCAGCTGCGCGGCAGCCTGCTGTTCACGGCGCTTCGGCGCAAAAATAAACTTATCCAGGCACCATAATAACCCCGTCACCAGGGTCGCAATCACCAGGATCAGGGCAAACGTGTTCGCCATGCCAACTCCTTAAAGGTTATTTGCCGTCTTTCCCGACGTGCAGAATGGCAAGGAACGCTTCCTGCGGCAGCTCAACGTTACCGACCTGCTTCATACGTTTCTTACCGTCTTTCTGTTTCTGCAGCAGTTTTTTCTTACGACTGACATCACCACCATAGCATTTTGCCAGTACGTTTTTACGTAACTGTTTAACCGTAGAGCGGGCAATAATATGGTTGCCAATAGCCGCCTGAATCGCGATATCAAACTGCTGACGCGGGATCAGTTCTTTCATCTTCTCAACCAGTTCACGACCACGGTATGGCGCATTGTCGTTGTGGGTGATCAGCGCCAGCGCATCAACACGCTCACCGTTGATCATGACATCGACACGCACCATGTTGGAAGCCTGGAAACGTTTGAAGTTGTAATCCAGCGACGCATAGCCGCGAGAGGTTGACTTCAGACGGTCGAAGAAGTCGAGAACCACTTCCGCCATTGGGATTTCATAGGTCAGGGCAACTTGTTTACCGTGGTAAACCATGTTGGTCTGCACACCACGTTTTTCAATACAGAGCGTAATGACGTTACCCAGAAACTCCTGCGGCAACAGCATATGACACTCAGCGATTGGTTCACGCAGTTCATAGATATTGTTCAACGGCGGCAGCTTGGACGGGCTGTCGACGTAAATGACCTCTTTCGCCGTGGTTTCAACTTCGTACACTACCGTCGGCGCCGTGGTAATCAGGTCGAGATCGTATTCACGCTCCAGACGCTCCTGGATGATTTCCATGTGCAGCAGGCCGAGGAAGCCGCAGCGGAAACCAAAGCCCAGAGCCGTCGAGCTTTCCGGTTCGTAGAACAGGGAAGCATCGTTGAGGCTCAGCTTGCCGAGCGCATCACGGAAGTTTTCGTAGTCGTCAGAGCTGACCGGGAACAGACCCGCATAAACCTGCGGTTTCACCTTTTTAAAGCCAGGAAGCGCTTTGTCCGCAGCGTTACGCGACAACGTCAGGGTATCGCCAACCGGCGCGCCCAGAATGTCTTTAATGGCGCAAACCAGCCAGCCCACTTCGCCGCAATTCAGTTGCGTACGATCAACCTGCTTCGGTGTGAAGATTCCCAGGCGGTCGGCGTTATAAACCTGACCGGTGCTCATCACTTTAACTTTGTCACCTTTACGCAAGGTACCGTTTTTCACACGGATCAACGAGACAACGCCCAGGTAATTATCGAACCAGGAGTCAATGATCAGTGCCTGCAATGGAGCATCCGGATCGCCTTCCGGCGCAGGGATTTCACGCACCAGACGTTCGAGGACATCAACCACGCCGACGCCGGTTTTCGCCGAGCAACGCACGGCATCGGTAGCATCAATACCGACGATATCTTCAATCTCTTCGGCAACACGTTCCGGATCGGCAGCAGGTAGATCGATTTTGTTCAGGACCGGTACCACTTCGAGGTCCATTTCCATCGCCGTATAGCAGTTTGCCAGCGTCTGAGCTTCGACACCCTGCCCTGCATCCACTACCAGCAACGCCCCTTCACAGGCTGCCAGCGAACGGGATACTTCGTAGGAGAAGTCAACGTGACCGGGAGTATCGATAAAGTTCAGTTGATAGGTTTCGCCATCGGATGCCTTGAAATCCAGCGTAACGCTTTGCGCTTTGATGGTAATACCGCGTTCACGTTCCAGATCCATGGAATCCAGAACCTGAGCTTCCATTTCGCGATCGGACAAGCCGCCGCAGATCTGGATAATACGGTCAGACAGCGTCGACTTACCGTGGTCGATGTGAGCAATGATCGAAAAGTTACGTATATTCTTCATATAGGGAGATTTTTTGCCTTACGAATTACTAAGAGGCCGCTGTTCTGAGCCTGACGTCATATGTCTGAAACGCCGCATTCTACACTACAACGACAATGCGGGGAAATGCTCAAACGGTTAACAAATTCGCCTGTACATTTCCCCGATTAAGACGGGAAATTTACTGACCGTTCTCGACGGAAGGATCCTCGATACGCACCATATTCGGTGGCAGACCGACGCTGATAATCACCGGTTGCCAGTCATTACGCATGGCCAGTTTTGACGAAACATGACGTGCCAGCAAGAAACCACCGACGCCGCCGAGAACAGCGCCGCACAGGGTTGCCAGATCCCGCCCAAACAAGCTCTGAAAGAGTGCCGCCATCAGGAACAACCCCACCAGCGGAGACATATAAACCAGCAGTGCCGACCCCAGCAGGCTGCCTTCGCCGATACCCAGTTCAACTTTCTGCCCCTTGACCAACGGCTGCTCACTGGGTACGGCAATGGTATGAGTGAGCTGTGGCCCCAGTTTATTCAACACCCGGGTGCCGCAACCAGAACGGGAAGCACAGCTGCTACAGGATGCTTTAACATCACACTCTACCAAGGCTTCGCCCTTATTCCAGGAGACGACGGTTGCCCATTCTTTGATCATTGTGTCGCCTTGTACTTAATACTGTCGGCAATACGCTTCGCCGTTTGCGGAGGCAGCTCACCGACTATGGTGATTTCATTACTGTCACGTACGGTGGTACTGAGAGTACGTCTGCCGGTGCGTAGCATTTGATCGCTGCTGTTCTGATTTGCGCGGTTAACGTTGACGGAGAAGCTAAAAAGACCGTCAGAGTAGAGACGCGACTCTACTGGCACGTCAACGGTCGGCAACTTGCGGCGGCTGCTGGAGATTTCAACAAACCCTTGCGGCAGCCAGGATGGCGTCCAGTTAAAGGTGACTTTATCTCCTGTGGGCACCGACAGCAGAGGCGGTAAACTCGCCTTTGCCAGCGTCTGCATATTGCTGGCCACCTGCGCATTGACGCTATAGTTAATCACGCGGAACTGTTCCAGCGTCTCGCCATCACGATCGAGGAGATCAACCCGCATCGGTAACCGGGTTTCCGCATCCATCCAGACGATATAGCTGTATCGCGTGCCATCTCTCGCCACGACCCGGATCACTTCGCACAGACGATCCGCAATACGGGTGCGTCCGACAGAAATAAAATCGTAGTACGAGGAAAGACGTTTGAAATCGGTATAAACCAGCGAAGGTAGAGAGTCGACGATGTAGTCGCCATTCAGGGTAAAGGGCTCAAGACCAGGCTCAAAATAGCTGATCTCACTGCCCCGCTGCACCACTTCCCGACGTGGGCCATCCATCTGCAAAAGCTGCGCAAGCAGCTGATTGTTAATCCGCGCATGACGGTAGCGTAACGACTCTACCCCTTGCTTGCTGATGCTGATAAAGGACAGTTCATAATTGAGTGACTGGCTCGCCACGTTCATTTGCTGCAACAACGCCCCGGACGAGGTATCTGCCGAGGCGTTGCTGGAGAAGAACAGGCCTGCTGCCACAAAGGACATGGCACACCAAAGTTGCTTCATTACTGCGATTGAGTTCCTAACGTTTGATTGCCTGGCACCTGCACAGCGGCTTGCTGCGTTTGTGCCTGCTCAAACTTAAGCTGTTCGGAATGCAGGCGACGCTGTAGTTCATAGTCCTGTAACATCGCGTTGATACGACGACGCTGTTCCTGCACTTGCTGTTGCTGACCGACATCTGCCGTCGCATCAGCCGGAACTCCCAGGCTCACCGGACTGGCTTTACCCATCATCGGCATCGTGTTAAACACCGGCGCCTCGGGTTGCTGGGAAGATTCTGACTGCCCATTATAGTGCTGGACGCCCACGATTACTGCAAGCGATACACATGCTGCCACGCCCATCTGGGTAAGCTGTGCCGCCCAGGGACGAACTTTTGACCAGAACGGCATCTTCTGCCATTCCTGCGGCGCAGGCTGCGCTTCCGGAATTAGCGGTGTTGCCTGATGAACAGGTTCATTTTCAATCGCGGCCATTACCCGGGCTGAGATATCGAAGTGGAGAACATCAGCCGTATCACCACGCAGGGTGTCACGGATAAGATGGTAATTCTCCCAGGTTTTCTGCATTTCAGGAGAGCGAGACAGCTCAACGAGCAACTCACTATCCAGCGTTTCACCATCCATTAAAGCGGAAAGTTGTTCTTTCTGCATGCCTAATACCTTTTCCAGTATCCCGCTATCGTCAACGCCTGATAAGCGGTTGAACTTTATTATCAATAGCTTCCCGCGCACGGAAGATACGTGAACGTACCGTACCCACCGGACAATCCATAATGACCGCTATCTCTTCATAGCTCAGGCCATCAAGCTCCCGCAAGGTAATTGCCATGCGTAAATCTTCCGGGAGCGACTCAATGGTACGGAAAACTATTTGTCTCAGTTCCTCTGACAACATTAAGTTCTCAGGGTTCGAAATTTCTTTCAACGCACCGCCACTTTCGAAGTTTTCTGCTTCAATCGCATCAACATCACTTGATGGCGGCCTGCGTCCCTGGGCAACCAGATAATTTTTTGCTGTATTCACTGCAATACGGTACAGCCAGGTATAAAAAGCGCTATCCCCCCGGAAAGAATCCAGCGCGCGATAGGCTTTAATAAATGACTCCTGTACGACATCAGGCACGTCACCTGAGGGTACATAACGGGAAACCAGACTCGCCACCTTATGCTGGTAGCGAACCACCAGTAAGTTAAACGCTTTCTGCTCTCCCTTCTGGACCCGTTCGACAAGGACCTGATCCGTTAACTGCTCGCTCATCCGAGGTAAAGTCTCCCCAAAACCAATTTCCACGCGTAAAAGAAACGCCACTCCAATACTGCAAAATGAGCAAGCAGCCATTTAGAGGGTAGGATTGCAAAAAAGTTCCGTTACGCCTTTGTTTTTGTATCGTTCAGCAGACTTTTCATTATGACTCATTATAAGTCTGGAAACACCGAACTCTGTATTTTTACTCATGAAAAAGCCTAAGACCGCCAGAGAGTAACGCAATAGCGCCTTTTTTTCATCACCTAATCAGTTTCACTTAACGCCTGCGTATTTGCGCTTATGTCCAGCATGCTGACAACAGGCAACTGACGTCTCTTTGTTTAGCCGCCAGTACAAATAGTAAAAAAAACGTACTATCCAGCCTTTTGTGGTGCTATGCTGCCGCTACATTGTTTAGTAAATTAAACAGACATCATGAAAACAACCTCTGATCTTTCCTGCGATGTGCTGGTTATCGGCAGTGGAGCCGCTGGCTTGTCCGTTGCGCTGCGCATGGCAGAACACCACAAGGTTATCGTTTTAAGTAAAGGTCCGGTGAGTGAAGGCTCAACCTTTTACGCACAAGGCGGTATCGCCGCGGTTTTCGATGAAACGGACAGTATCGAATCTCACGTTGAAGATACTTTAATTGCCGGAGCCGGTATTGTTGATCGTTCCGCCGCCGAATTCGTCGCCAGCAATGCGCGTCAGTGCGTACAGTGGCTTATCGATCAGGGCGTTCTGTTTGATACACAGATTGATTCTGACGGCGGTGAAAGCTATCACCTGACCCGTGAAGGCGGGCACAGTCATCGCCGTATTCTTCACACTGCTGACGCTACCGGAAAAGAGGTGGAAACCACGCTGGTAGGTAAAGCACTTAACCATCCTAATATTCATATTCTTGAGCGCAGCAATGCGGTCGATCTGATTGTGTCCGACAAAATTGGCTTGCCCGGTACGCGGCGAGTTGTGGGCGCATGGATCTGGAATCGTAATAAAGAAGTGGTGGAAACCTGCCATGCCAGGGCGGTTGTGCTGGCAACCGGCGGCGCATCCAAAGTGTACCAGTACACCACCAACCCGGATATCTCCTCTGGTGACGGTATTGCCATGGCCTGGCGGGCAGGTTGCCGGGTCGCCAATCTGGAATTTAATCAGTTCCACCCGACGGCATTGTTCCATCCCCAGGCGCGTAACTTTCTGCTCACCGAAGCCCTGCGCGGCGAAGGTGCGCATCTTAAACGCCCGGATGGTACCCGCTTCATGCCAGATTTTGATGAGCGCGGCGAACTGGCGCCACGGGATGTTGTTGCCCGTGCCATCGATCATGAAATGAAACGCCTTGGCGCTGATTGCATGTATCTCGACATCAGCCACAAGCCGGAAGAGTTTGTGCGCCAGCATTTCCCGATGATTTATGAAAAACTGCTCAGTCTCGGTATCGATTTAACCAAAGACCAGGTGCCCATTGTGCCCGCAGCCCACTACACCTGCGGCGGGGTGATGGTCGACGAGCATGGCCGGGCCGATGTTGATGGCCTGTACGCCATCGGTGAAGTCAGCTATACCGGGCTGCACGGCGCCAACCGTATGGCATCGAACTCATTACTGGAGTGCCTGGTCTACGGATGGTCTGCGGCAGAAGATATTGCCCGACGCATCCCGCATACCCGTAGCATAAAAACACTGCCCGCCTGGGATGAAAGTCGTGTGGATGATGCTGACGAGCGCGTTATCCTTCAGCACAACTGGCATGAGTTGCGGCTGTTCATGTGGGACTATGTGGGCATTGTTCGCTCGACAAAACGCCTGGAGCGCGCATTACGGCGCATTACGCTTTTGCAGCAGGAAATTGACGAGTATTACGCCAATTTCCGGGTGTCGAATAATTTACTGGAGCTGCGTAATCTGGTGCAGGTTGCGGAGTTAATTGTCCGCTGCGCGATGCAACGCAAAGAAAGTCGCGGATTGCATTACACCCTGGATTACCCGGATTTGTTACCTGAATCCGGGCCAACGGTGCTTGCGCCTCGGGTTTACATGAATAAGTAAAAGGCCTGAGTTAATGCGGTGTAGCTTTCAGAATAATGCTGATCGGCGCCGCGGATCACCAGTCGGTCGGTAAAACATTCCCCGGCGGCTGGTGAGAACGCCAGCAACACACGGTGCGGCAGTCGGGTTTCATATTCCGCCACATCAGTGCGTAAGCGGAGATGCCAGCCGATTCCCTGCGCTTTGCTGGTAAAGGCTTCGCTGACGTCCACGGGTAAAATCACGCAGAAAAACCCCTCTTCGCTGATAAGTGCAGCCGCACATTCCAGTAATGAAGCATGGTCAAGCGTGGTGGTGTAGCGGGCCTGCTCACGTTGTGCCGTCGAACATTCCACACCCTGTTCAAAATAAGGGGGATTGCTGACAATCAGGGAATATCGCACCGTTTGCCCGTTGCTCCATTCAACCACATCGGCCTGATGCACTCGCAAACGCGACGCCCAGGGGGAAGCCTGAAAATTTTCCTGAGCCTGAGTGGCCGCCTGCTCATCCAGTTCGATGGCATCAATCACAACATTATCAGCGGTGCGCTGGGCCAGCATCAGCGAAATCAAACCACTTCCTGCGCCAATATCAAGAATACGGTTGGCACGCGAGACGGGCGCCCATGCACCGAGTAAGATACCGTCGGTACCGACTTTCATGGCGCAACGATCATGTGCAACGAAAAACTGTTTAAATGTGAAGCCATCACGGCGCAATTGAGCCTTTGGCTGGGTCATTTTTACAATCTCTGTACGGAAACAGGGCTAGCATAGGGTAAAGCGAAGCGCTGGAAAAGGAATAAGCAGACAAACAGATGAAGATTGCAGCCGTAACGTCTATAATCGTCGCCCCACACAGAGGTAGATAATGACTGTAACGACTTTTTCCGAACTCGAACTTGACGAAAGCCTGCTGGATGCACTCCAGGAAAAAGGCTTCACACGCCCGACCGCCATCCAGGCTGCCGCTATTCCGCCTGCGCTTGAAGGGCGTGATGTGCTCGGTTCCGCGCCGACAGGCACGGGTAAAACGGCGGCATATTTGCTGCCTGCGTTGCAGCACCTGTTAGATTTCCCGCGTAAGAAATCGGGTCCACCGCGAATTCTGATCCTGACACCAACACGTGAGCTGGCGATGCAGGTTGCCGATCACGCCCGTGAGCTGGCGAAAAATACCCATCTGGATATTGCCACCATCACCGGCGGCGTGGCTTACATGAACCACGCAGAGGTGTTCAGTGAGAACCAGGACATTGTGGTCGCAACGACGGGGCGTTTGCTGCAATACATTAAAGAAGAGAATTTTGACTGCCGTGCTGTAGAAACGCTGATCCTTGATGAAGCGGATCGCATGCTCGACATGGGTTTTGCTCAGGACATCGAACACATTGCCGGTGAAACCCGCTGGCGTAACCAGACCATGCTCTTCTCTGCAACGCTGGAAGGCGAAGCGATTAAAGACTTTGCCGAGCGTCTGCTTAAAGAGCCTGCTGAAGTCTCCGCCACGCCCTCGACGCGTGAACGTAAAAAGATCCACCAGTGGTATTACCGCGCAGATGACGTGAAACATAAACTCGCTTTGCTGGTGAATCTGTTACAACAGGATGATGTCACCCGTTCTATCGTGTTTGTGCGTAAACGCGAGCGTGTGCATGAACTGGCTGGCTGGTTACGTGAGGCAGGCATCAATAACTGTTATCTCGAAGGTGAGATGGCGCAGGCTAAGCGTGTTGAAGGCATCAAGCGCCTCACCGATGGCCGGGTGAATGTGCTCGTCGCCACTGACGTTGCCGCGCGTGGCATCGACATTCCGGACGTCAGCCATGTATTTAACTTCGATATGCCGCGCGGTGGAGACACCTATCTGCACCGTATCGGTCGTACTGGCCGCGCAGGTCGCAAAGGTACCGCTATCTCCCTGGTTGAAGCTCACGACCATTTGCTGCTGCTGAAAGTGGGCCGTTATGTCGATGAACCGCTGAAATCTCGCGTTATTGACGAACTGCGTCCGACGACCCGCGCACCGAGTGAGAAAATGACGGGTAAACCGTCGAAAAAAGTGCAGGCCAGACGCCAGGAGCAGAAAGAAAAAGAGAAAGAGAAGCCGCGCGTGAAAAAACGTCACCGCGATACCAAAAACATCGGTAAACGTCGTAAGCCAACGGCGGTGGCTGCTGCTTCTGAACAACAAAGTAGCGAAGAGTAAAAAAAACGCCGGGATAATCCCGGCGTTTTTAATGCTGAAACCTTAAATTACAGGCTTTCAGTAAAGGTACGTGCAATAACATCACGCTGCTGTTCTGGTGTCAGGGAGTTGAAACGCACTGCGTAACCTGAAACACGAATAGTCAGCTGCGGATATTTTTCCGGGTTTTCTACCGCATCCAGCAAAGTTTCACGACGCAGTACGTTAACGTTCAGGTGCTGACCACCTTCAACGCGCACTTCCGGCTGTACTTCCATTGGGATTTCACGGTATTCGATGTCACCCAGTTTGCTTACGGCAACAACATCATCTTCGGCATAACCCGCTTTGGCGCATACGCAGCGAGCTTCGCCTTTTTCGTTATCGAGCAGCCAGAAAGAGTTCAACAGTTCATCGTTAGCGGCTTTAGTAATCTGGATACCAGTAATCATATTGTGCCTCCTTGGGCATTATTTTTGATTTGGCCGGTTCGTTAGCGGCCAATTGGTAAAACCATTGTTGCTTGAGTGTATATATACCCTCCGTTTGCCCCTGATTCTTTGATTAAAATCAAAGAAAACCACACCATGAAAGTGGTGATGAGTGGAAATTATTGTTTTACATCAAGTTACGCATCTGCGTTGCGTTAAAATTTTTAGTAATTTTTAAACTTAATTTTAGCCAGAGGACACAGAATTCGGGTCTGCATTTTGTTCCGGAGAAAGAAGCAGTTAAGCTACGCAGATGAAGATCCACAGGAGAGCGGAATGACGACCTCATTAACCTGGCACGATGTGCTGGCGGAAGAAAAACAGCAGCCTTACTTTGTTAACACGCTCAATGCCGTTAATGCAGAACGGCTGTCAGGAAACATCATCTATCCCCCGTCAAAAGATGTCTTTAACGCGTTTCGCTTTACTGAACTCGGCAACGTTAAAGTGGTGATCCTTGGACAGGATCCCTATCACGGACCAAATCAGGCACACGGCCTGTCGTTTTCGGTGCATCCGGGCGTCGCCATTCCACCCTCGCTGTTGAATATGTATAAAGAGCTGGAGCAGTCGATACCGGGCTTCACTCGCCCGTCACATGGTTATCTGGAAAGCTGGGCGCGCCAGGGGGTGCTGTTACTGAATACGGTACTTACCGTACGTGCCGGTCAGGCCCATTCTCATGCCAGTCTGGGCTGGGAAACCTTTACCGACAAAGTCATCAGCCTGATAAACCAACACCGTGAAGGGGTCGTCTTTTTATTGTGGGGGGCACATGCGCAGAAGAAAGGCGCGATCATTGATGGTCAACGCCATCACGTGCTGAGAGCGCCGCATCCTTCGCCGTTGTCAGCCCATCGGGGCTTCTTCGGCTGTCGTCACTTTGTGCTGGCAAATGAGTGGCTGGTACAAAAAGGTGAATCGCCGATTGACTGGATGCCCGTTCTGCCGGCATCGGACGAATAATATTCCCCCCGCATCCTTCTGCTGGCAGAGAGATGCGGGAAGCGTCAGACATACTCCTCACCCATAGCTATTTCCCTGACCGCCCGCTCTCTGAACTGGCTGGGGCTAACGCCTGCATGCTTATGGAAGAAACGGGTAAAGTAGGCCTCATCATTAAAGCCCAGGAAAGCGGCCAGCTGTTTGATGGTTTTGGAGGTATAGACCAATTCTCGCTGCGCCTCCTGGAGAACACGCATATTAATGACATCCAGGCTGGACATACCCAGCGTTAAACGGCACAGGCGAGAGAGATGCCCTGGCGACATGCCCATCTCGCAGGAATAGTCATTGACCGTCAGCCGCTGGCGGAATTTTTGATCGACGATGGCGAGGAATTTATTGATCTGCGATGCCTTGCGCGACGAATTATCAATCTGTTGGTTTTCAACATTCAGATCGATAATACGCGACAGATGGACAAACAGAGAGATACACAGCGAAGCACACATCGCCGTTTGATTAATCATCGGCACGCGTAATTCATTCATCATCGAACAATAAAATTGCCAGACGATGTCTTTCTCTTCCGGGTAATACTCAAGCGGAATAATACAGGGCTTATGGATCAGTTTAAGAACGTCCGGAGCCAGCGTCGTGATGACCGATTCCAGTGGCCGCTGAGAAGCAGTAATGGTTAATCCTTCGGTATCAGGGGTGTAGTGAAAACCATGAACGGTCTGAGCAGGGACCAGAATAAGGCACGGGGCTCTGGCTTGTTGTCGGCTGTAGTTCATTAACACTTCAACCTGCCCGCGCTGGATAAACAGCACCTGGATCAGCGAGTCATGTACATGAGGGTTAGCTCGCCAGTTGATATCTTTTGAGCGCAAGGATATCCGTTCAACGTTGAAAAAATTCTCCCAACTCAGTCCGGATTGCTCACCGTATAATGCAAAGTTCGGAATAGTGGTTGCCATCAATGCTCCTCTACTCTTCTCAGCGCTGCTGCACAGCATCGCTGACCGGTGAAAACTACCCCGGCCAGCGCAGCAGACTCGTTAACAGATGCTCTTGTCAGTTGGGTAATACAACTGCGCCTTCCTGGCTCAGCGTTTCGATCTCCTCAGGCGAGTATCCATATTCAGTCAGGATTTGTTGTGAGTGATGTCCCAGTCGTCGTGATGGCCTTATCTGGGAAGGCCCCATGCTATGAATGGATACTGGCGGTGTGACCAGCACCCGTTGACTGCCGGTTGGGTAGTCAACGTTTCGCAGACAGTCAGTTGCCCACGCCTGCTCATCTTCAAGGATTTCATCTGGCGTAAAACCCTTTTCATGAGCAAAATCGTTCTCTTTGAGCATCTGCATCATTTCACTCAACGAACGTTTTGCGATTTGCTCGCTGATAATATTAATAATGTCACGGTTACGGGCATAGAGGTTCACATCCGCAATACGGCAGAATTCAGGGCTGTCGACCAGATCTTCGCGCCCCAGCAGGGTCATAAATTTATTAAAGAACCTGTCGTATTCCGGAATGCAAATCACCATCCAGCGGCCATCCGCAGTTTTGTAGGTATTGTTGAAGGGGTTAGACACTTCGCAACGAGATTTAGGATAGACATTGCCATACTGCGCCGAAGTGACCGCAATACTCATCATAAACAACGCCGTATGATGAAGGCTGACGGTGACCTTGTCTCCTTTGCCAGAAAGCGTGCGCCCGTATAGTGCAGCGCAAATACCGGAGACCAGACACATTGAGGCCTGGAAATCACCAAATCCGTTCACGGAGTTAATTGGCGTCTCGCCGCGCTCATTGGTCGAACCAAGAATACCGCCCCGGCAGACATAGGCGGTGGCATCAAAACCTGCGGTATCTTTCTCCGGCCCTTGTTCGCCATAACCCAGAATCTGCGCAAAAATTAAACGCGGAAAGCGTAAATGCAACTCCTCCCAGGAAAAACCTAAGCGTTCCAGCGCCTTAGTTCGATAGCTTGTCACAACCACATCCGCCGTTGAGAGGATCCGCCAGGCCGCTGCTTTTGCCTCCTCTTTCTTCAGATTCAGGCACAGAAACCGCTTGTTGGCATTTGAGATATCAAACGCCGGGTTTTCATCATCGGCGTAAGGCATATTGAAAACCGAGGCCTGAGTACGCCCGGGATCGCCCGTTGGCGGTTCGATTTTGATAACATCAGCCCCCCAGTCCCCCAGAATACGAGCGACCGTCGGTGCTGCCAGAAATGAAGTCAGATCAACAACTTTAATTCCTTCTAATGGTCTCATCAGTCATGTTCCTTCTGTTTTGAATAGCCCTGGTGGCCAGCAAACCCGTCGGCAGTACCTCCGGCAGATGTATGACTACGTGAACCTTTTTTCTCAATGGGTTTGATCCGTGCGATGAGCATGAAAAATGCACCCACAATGGCCACGCTGGCCCCCAGATAAAGCGCATATTCGTATTGCCCGGTGATTTCGATAACCCACCCCGCCAGCACCGGGGAGAGAATACCCGCCAGCGTGCCAAAGACGCCGTTCAATCCCACCAGCATGCCGGTATCTTTTTGCGAGAAAATAATGGGAATGGAGAAATGCGCAGCCATGGTGAAACACAGGAAGAAATTCGAGGCTGAAATCAGCGTTGCGGCGCTCCACAGACTATTGGCCTGCGTCCCGAGGATCAGAAACAGTCCGGCCAGCAGCAGTCCCAGCACCGGAGACAGCTTACGCCCAATGTTTTGTCCGAAGCGGCGGCAGGCGGCATCCGTAACCAGCCCGCCCAGCGGATAAGCCAGAATCGCCACCAGATAGGGCAGCATGGAATAAATTGCGCTCTGTTTAAGATCGATGCCACGCCCCATCGCAAAATAGGTGGGTAACCAGGTCATAAACAGAAAGAAAAGATAGTTAGTGCAGAAATAACATAATGAACAGGCCCACACTGAGGGCGTCGCCAGAATATCGCCCTTCGTTAATGCTCCAGCCGCTTTCTGGTCCGGTTGAGCCTTAGTGGCAGGCACCTGACCGGCCTCAATATACTCCAGCTCGTTTGGGTTGATGCGTTTGTCCTGTTGCGGACGGCTGTTGCCCAACCACCACCATAGCAGGCACCACACCAGGCCTGGCGCTGAGACGATATAAAAAGCCGATTTCCAGCCCCATGCCTGAATGATCCAGGCTGCCAGCACCATTGCAAAAGCGATACCTGCCGGGCAGCCAATCTGCAGGAATCCTGTCGCCTTCCCGGATTCACTTTTCGGCACCCAGCGGGCAGCCAGCGAGAAATTGGCGGGCACCAGCAACCCTTGCCCGATACCGACCAGAATACGCAGCAACATCATGACGCCCAGCGTCGAACCCAGCGGGGTCAGAAAGGTAAAGACCACCCACCACAATGTGCCCGTCACCAGCACGATCCCACCGCCAAAACGATCCGCCAGCAACCCTGCCGGCAACATCGTTATCGCATAGCCGATGAAAAATGCGGTAGACACCCAGCCAAACTGGATAGCAGTCCAGCCGTATTCCTGCATCAGCGCTGGCCCGCACATCGACATACTGCTACGTGCCACAAACATGACAAAATAATCAAAAATCAGCAGTACAATAATGCCCCAACGTCTATTCCCTGGTGATGTACTCATAGATCACTCTCGCGAGAAAATAAGAGCGATCGCACTCAGCAGTACACGCATGATGTGCGATCGCAGGCGGGGTATAGCGACTATCACTGACTCACAATACCCGTTCGTTGTATGGGATCTGCCGGGTTAGCGGATCTCGCCCGCCGCGGCAATCAGCGGACGTGCGATCGTCAGGCGCTGAACGGTACGTGGACCTTCTTCAAACCACAGTGCGCGGGCATCGCGGTACATTCTCTCCACCGGGCCGTAAGGGTTATCTTCGAAATAGCCAATGCCACCAAAGATCTCAAGGCAACTGTCAGAGACAGTGCGCACCGTATCGATACCATGCAGTTTGCACATCGCTGAGACCATCTCGATATCTTCGCCACGGTCAAATTTTTGTGCACAATCGCGTAGCATGACGCGCAGGGCGTGCACCTGCGTTCCCATATCGGCCAGCGTCTGTTGAATAGCCTGACGGGCAACCAGCGGCTTACCGAAGGTCACGCGATCTTTTGCCCTGGCGATCGCCAGTTCAAGGAAACGCTGCGACATACCCAGGCAGGTCACGGCGATCATGGCTCTGGAGTGCGCTAACGCATCCATAAAAATATCCAGACCATCGCCCTCTTTACCCATGATGTTATGCGCAGGCACTTCGCAATTTTCAAAACGCAAATAAGCATGGCCCGCACCGCGACAACCCATCATGTGCGGCATAGGATCGATGTAGTAGCCAGGCGTGTTGGTTTCGATAAAGAACGCCGTCAGGCCGCCTTTTTTGCGTTTGTTTTCATCCGTGACGGCAATGACATAGCTGCCGTCAGAAATATCAGTATGTGAAATCAGCGTTTTGGTGCCGTTAAGGACATACTTATCGCCTTTTTTCACCGCCGTAGTACGAATGTCTGCGCCAGATCCGCACTCTGCTTCAGTGAGAGCAAAGTTGATGTAGGCATCTTTATTTGCCAGCAGCGGCAACCATTTTGCCCGCAGATCGGCAGCGCCATGATCGTACATAATGCGCCAGTTCAGGCCATTGGCATGATGAAGATTCATACGCATACCGCCCGGGCCACGGCAGAACTCTTCCATCACTGAGAAAAATTGCTCGCAGTTCAGTCCCAGTCCGCCAAACTCTTCAGGAATTGCCAGTCGGAATAGATCGTTCTTACGGCAGACGTCGTAATAAGAGTCCGGGAAAACATTCGTTCGCTCAACCACCAGCTGGATCTCCTCCAGCTCTGTTTCCGTTACTTTTCTGACTTTCTGTTTCAGTGCTTCCAGTTGCTGTTGAGATAATATGGACATAGACAACCCCACTTCACATTAAATGATTAGCTCACCATTGAAGAATTAAGACGATAAAAATGCAGGTTGAAATGAATTCCGGGACCCTCTGTCGCCCTTCTCCACGAATTGACCTGGCGATTATAAAAAAGCCCTAAGTTCCTTGATATTGACATATCCAACCAATTATTGGACAAATCGAACATACCATCGGTAAGTTAAATAACGAAAACCACAATAAAAACAAAAGATTAAACTACAAAAATACGGAATAAATTAATTGTTAAATTACCAACACAGTTCACAAAAGTCGTTCCAATGATCGTTTTGTCCAGGATTAAGTCAAATATGTCTATATATCCCCTAACCCCGGCTAATTACTATTTAAGATAAAACGAACACTACCCATTAATTAATAAACATACTGGCTGAACAGGTAGCAAAATCAGTAATAACAATCGGTAATAAACAGTGTACCGGGGAATGTTTTTATTGTGCCAATTCCCAGCGGAGAACCTATCAATGAGGATGCGTCATGGATTTTAGCCTGAGCGAAGAACAAGAATTGCTGCTAGCAAGTATCAGGGAGCTTATTACCCGCGACTTTCCCGAGGAGTACTTCAAGAGATGCGATGAGACGCGAACTTTCCCGCGTGAGTTCTTCAACGCATTGGCCGAAAGCGGAATAGGTTTATTAGGCATCCCCGAGGAACTGGGCGGTGTGCCAGCCGATATGATGACCCAGGTGCTGGTGCTGGAAGAGATAGCGCGGATGGGCGCCCCGGCATACATAATGACCGAAGGGCAATGCATTCATAACATGCAGACATTTGGTAATGCAGAGCAACTGGCCAAAACTGCCGAGGTGGGCTTAACCGGGATCCCGGCCTATTCACTGGCCTTTACCGAACCCCAGGCCGGTTCCGACAACAACCGTATCGCCACCACCTACACCCGTAAAAACGGCAAAGTGTATCTCAACGGCCAAAAAACATTTATCACCGGGGCGAAAGATTATCCCTACATGCTGGTCCTGGCTCGCAATCCTGAACCCGAAGATCCCAAACGCTGTTTTACCCTGTGGTGGCTGGACCCTAACTCGCCGGGAGTGAAACGCAACAACCTGCATAAAGTGGGCTGGCATATGGTCAGCAATTGCGAGGTATTTCTCGATAATGTGGAGCTGGAAGAGAGCGCCATGGTGGGCAAAGAGGGCTATGGCTTTATCCACATGATGCAAAACTTCGACATTGAACGCCTGGTGATCGCCGCTCATTCACTGGGCGTCGCAGAATGCGCCTTTGAAGATGCCGCCCGTTATGCCAACCAGCGCGTCCAGTTCGGCAAGAGCATCGGCCAGTTCCAGATGATTCAGCTCAAACTGACTCAGATGGCCATCAAAATTCAGAACATGAAAAACATGGTCTATCGCACCGCCTGGGAGTGCGACAACCAGATATCAATGCGCCTTTCTGCCCCAATGTGCAAATTGTACTGCGCGCAATCGGCCTGCGAAGTGATTGATGACGCCATGCAGATCCTGGGCGGACTGGGTTATACCGACGACAGCCGGGTATCCCGTTTCTGGCGGGATACCCGTGTAAACCGCATTGGCGGCGGCACTGACGAGATCATGGTTTACATCTCCGCTCGCCAGATCCTTAAACAGTACGAATAAGACCAGGATAAGCCATGAGATTAATTACCTGCTACAAACTGGTGCCTGAAGAACAGGACATCGTGATCACCGCCGAAAGGACGCTGGCAACAAACCAGACCGGGGAAAAAATCAGCCCCTTTGATCTGAATGCGATTGAAGCCGCAGTGCAACTGGCTGGCGAAGATGATGAAGTGCTGGCGTTAAGTGTCGGAGGGAAAGCCCTGGATAACGCCAAACTGCGTAAAGACCTCCTCTCTCGTGGGCCAAATGCGCTTTATCTGGTCAGCGATGAACGCCTTACGAGTTCATTGCCTCACGAAACAGCGCGCGTGATTGCTGCGGCCAGCCAGAAAATTGGCTTCGATCTGCTGATCTTTGGCGAAGGCTCTGGCGACCTTTACGCACAACAGACAGGGCTGCTGGTCGGTGCGCTGCTACATATTCCGGCGGTCAATGCGGTTAGCCATATTGAGAAGCATGAAGGATATATCACCGTCGAACGTACGCTGGAAAACGAAGTGGAAGTGCTGGATGTCCCACTCCCGGCGGTGATATGCGTCTCATCCGATATCAATGTCCCGCGTATTCCGTCAATGAAAGCCATTCTCGGTGCCGGGAAGAAAAGCGTTACCCAATGGCATGCCGACGATATTGGCTGGACGCCGGATAAATCCCGTACCGATCTGCTCAGCGTCTACGCCCCACAGGAAACTCAACGCAAACACATCATCATCGAGGGCGATGGGCAGGACGAGATCGCCCGTCTGCGTGACTATCTGACTAACGCGTTAAGCTAACGGCTGCGGAGAAGCGAATCATGAGCAAAATCAGTAATGTTTGGGTGTTCAGCGATAGCACAGATCGCTATGCAGACCTGCTCGCCGGGGCGCGACAACTGGGAGAGTGCGTCAATGCGGTGATCTGGAATGAAGGTGACATCACTCAGGTCAGACAGGCAGATGCGGTTTATCTTTTGGCCGGACAAAATGCCAGTCAGCGTATTGAAAACTACGCACAGACGCTGGCAACCCTGGTTGCAAAAACACAAGGGCCAGCCGTCGTTCTGCTGGCAGCGACGCGGCGCGGGAAAGATCTGGCGGCAAAACTCAGCGTGCTGTTGCAGGCGGCGCTGGTCAATGACGTTATCCTGGTGGAACACCATGACAGCACGCTGTACGCAGAGCACCGTATGTACGGCGGTCTGGCATTCGGACAAGAGAGAATCAACACCCCAATCGCAGTTATGACGCTGGCAGGTGGTGTCTATGAGCCGCTGGCAGAAAACCCGACCCGCACGCCGCCACTGACGCTGGTGGACTACATAGCCCCGCCGGATGAACTGTTGTGTCGGGAGCGGCGAGCCAAAACCGCCAGCAGCGTTGACCTTGGCAAAGCCCGTCGGGTCATTGGCGTTGGCCGTGGCCTGGTCGCAAAAGACGATCTTGAGATGGTATGGAATCTGGCCTCCGCGCTGGACGCCGAAGTGGGCTGCTCTCGCCCCATAGCAGAGGGTGAGCACTGGATGGATCGCGAACGTTATGTTGGCGTTTCCGGCGTACTGCTTAAGTCCGATATTTACCTTGCGCTGGGGATCTCAGGTCAAATTCAGCACATGGTCGGAGGTAACGGCGCCAGGACCATTATCGCCGTTAACAAAGATAAAAATGCCCCTATTTTTCAGTACGCGGATTACGGACTGGTGGGTGACATTTACAAAGTCGTACCTGGGTTAACGGAGTTATTAAAAAAATAATTAAAACGATAATAATTAAGCCGCCATCAATGATGGCGGCTCAGGAGTGCAGAGCATGTCGGATGAAAAATTTGATGCCATTATCGTTGGCGCAGGCGTTGCAGGCTGTGTCGCCGCATACGTGATGGCAAAAGCGGGTCTGGATGTACTGGTGATTGAACGTGGTGACACCGCCGGGAGCAAAAACATGACCGGTGGGCGGCTTTACGCACACAGTCTGGAAAGCATTATGCCCGGGTTTGCTCACTCGGCCCCCGTCGAGCGAAAGATAACCAAAGAGAAAATCTCGTTTCTGACAACCACCAGCGCCGTCACGCTGGATTATCAGGCACAACCTGCCGAAGAACAGCCGGCAAAAGAATCCTGGACCGTCTTACGCCATGGTTTCGACAGTTGGCTGATGGAGCAGGCAGAAGCCGTTGGCGCACAGTTTATTACCGGAGTCAGAGTGGATTCGCTGATTCAGGAAAACGGGCGGGTGACGGGTGTCCAGGCCGGGGAAGATATCCTGGAAGCCAGCGTGGTGGTGCTGGCGGATGGCGTCAATTCGTTGCTGGGGCGCTCCATCGGCCTGGTGCAGAAATCTAATCCACATCACTATGCCGTCGGCGTCAAGGAGCTCATCTCGCTTCCGGCCAAAACTATTCAGGATCGCTTCGGTGTCACGGGCGACGAAGGGGCCGCATGGCTGTTTGCAGGCTCACCCTCAGACGGTTTGATGGGCGGTGGTTTTCTCTATACCAATCGCGAGTCGGTCTCACTCGGACTGGTCTGCGGCCTGGGCGAGATTGAGAAAGCCTGCAAGTCCGTCCCACAAATGCTTGAAGATTTCAAACAGCACCCTGCTGTCAGAACGCTGATTGAAGGCGGAACCTTACTGGAATATTCAGCGCATCTGGTGCCAGAAGGTGGCCTTGCTATGCTGCCGAAACTGGTGGGCGATGGCGTATTGCTGGTTGGCGATGCCGCAGGTATGTGCCTGAATCTGGGTTTTACCGTCAGAGGAATGGATCTGGCGATTACCGCGGCAGATCTTGCCGCGCAAACGGTCATTGCGGCCAAAGAGCGCAATGATTTCAGCGCCGGGCAGTTGGCGCAATATCAACAGAAACTGGATCAAAGCTGTGTGATGCAGGATATGCGGCATTACCGCAAATTGCCCGCGCTGATGGAGAATCCACGAATATTTCAACAGTATCCGCAGATGGTGGCGAATATTATGGCCGATCTCTTCACGATTGACGGAGCGAAACCCACGCCGCTTTGGTCGACATTGCTTAAACGAAGCAAACCTGTCGGACTTATGAATATCGTTAAAGACTGCATCACCGGAGGACGCGCTTTATGAGCACGGTAAATGTCGATGTAAAACTGGGCGTCAACAAGTTCAGGGTTGATGAAACGCATCCGCATATTATCCTGGTCGCGGATCCCGACCGCGAGCAATTCCGCAAACTGATTAACGCCTGCCCTGCCGGGTTATATCGCGAGGATGAAGCAGGAAATATTCATTTTGATTATGCCGGATGCCTTGAGTGCGGCACATGCCGGGTGTTATGCGAAGGAACAATACTCGAAAAATGGGAATACCCACAGGGAACATTTGGTGTTGATTTCCGCTTTGGCTAACACCTTCACAAACCCCTTCCACCCTCACTGGTGAACATCGCTCTCCGGATAAGGGGAGGATTTATGACTGCTCAGGAAAAAATTGATATCAGCAGCGTTTTAGATAAACGCCCCATTAGTCGACGCCAGTGGTTGGTTGTTGCTCTGGGCTTCCTGGTATTGGGTATCGATGGCTTTGATGTCACGGCGATTGGATTTATTGCCCCGGCGTTAATCGATGACTGGCAAATATCACGTCATATGTTAGGCCCGGTGATGATGAGTGGTTTATTTGGTCTGGCGGGCGGCTCGCTGATTTCCGGACCGCTGGCGGATCGTTACGGGCGTAAAAAACTGATCATCGGGTCAGTGATCTTTTTCGGCTGTAGCAGCCTGCTGTCAGCCTGCTCATGGAACTTATCCAGTCTGACGTTCTTCCGCTTTATTACCGGGCTGGGGCTGGGGGCAGCCATGCCAAATATCACCACGCTGGTTGCCGAGTATGCCCCCGTGCGATACCGCTCACGCTTATCAACACTAATCCACTGCGGTTTCAATACCGGTGCCGCGCTGGGCGGCCTGCTAAGCCAGCAGTTACTCGGCACTTACGGCTGGCGTTCAGTACTGATTACTGGCGGCATCTTACCTTTGTTGCTGGCGCTGATATTGCTGCGCTACCTGCCTGAATCCATGCACTACCTGGTACAACATGGCGAAAATAAACGGCACCTGCGCAGGTTGCTCAACACGTTTGTTCCTGGTATTGCGGATGAAAACACCCACTTTTTCACCACTGAGCCGCAAAAAGCACATGCCAGTACGGCGAGATCGCTCTTTCATCCTCCATACACCCTGGGCACCCTGGCTCTCTGGATAACCCTGTTTAGCGGATTGTTCTGCGTTTACCTGTTATCCAGTTGGCTACCGCTGATGATCAGAGATAGCGGGCTGACGCTGTCTCAGGCGGTTCTGATGGGTTCGGTATTCCAGATTGGCGGGATAATAGGCAACTTCTGTATCGGGATAGAGATGGATCGCTGGGGCAAACACTGCGCCATCATCATGACCCTGCTAGGGGGCGCCTGCGGAGCGCTTATTCTGGGATTACATGCTCCGTCGTTAGCAGGCTTATGTCTGCTGGTATTGCTGCTCGGCTTTACCATCAACGGTATCAGCCCAGGCTGTTATGCCTTAGCGGCGCATTTCTACCCCACATCTATTCGTGCAACCGGGGTGGGCTGGGCCACGGGAATTGGTCGACTGGGGGCGATAACCAGTGCGGGGGCTGGCTCTATGATGCTCGCCGCAGGATGGACATTTAGTGACGTATTTCTGTTCCTTCCACTCCCTTTGTTGGCAGGCGCGCTGGCGATGTACTGCAAGAAACAGCGCCTGGTTATTGCGAACTCCCATTAAGCGGCCTCAGGCCCGGAAAAACAAAATGGCGACGATGAAAATCAATGAAACGCTGAAAGCGCGCTACCGGCAACAGGGATACTGGGGAGATGCTACGCTTGCAGACTGCTGGCGCCTGTCGGCAAAAGCATTTGCAGATAAGCAGGCGGTCTGTGACAACCATGGCACCCGTTATACCTACAGCGAGCTGGACCGTGCAGCGGGCACACTGGCAGCCTGGATGGTGGAACAGGGCATTCAGCCAGGGGACAGGGTTGCATTGCAATTACCCGGCTGGTGTGAATTTACGCTTATCTATCTTGCCTGTCTGAAAAGCGGGGCTGTTGTTGTCCCCCTGCTTCCTGCATTCAGGGAGTCGGAACTGGCGTGGATTTTGAATAAATGCCAGGCAAGGATGTTATTTACGCCTACGCGCTTTAAAAATATCCGCCCCATTCAGATGCTCCCGGCTCTGCGGCCATTGCTTCCTTATCTGGAGAGCGTTGTCGCAGTCGAAAAGCTGGAGCCTGCCGGTTACGGCATCACGCTAAACCAGATACTCACAAGCTCTACGCCGCTGGTTAACGACATCGCCACCCGGAGTGACGATCTGGCCGTTCTGCTTTTTACTTCCGGTACCGAGGGACGCCCGAAAGGGGTGATGCTGACGCATAACAACCTTATTGCCAGTGAACGGGCTTACTGCGCGACACTGAATCTCAATGCGACGGATGTCTTTCTGATGCCTGCGCCCCTGGCCCATGCAACGGGCTTTATGCATGGGGTGACAGCCCCTTTTATGATCGGCGCGCAAAGCATACTGATGGATATTTTTGTCGCCGATCGGTGCCTCGATCTGCTGGAGCAGGAACAGTGCACCTGTATCATGGGAGCCACGCCATTTGCCTGCGATTTACTCAAAGTCATGCAATGCCGGCAACATATTCCCCCCTCATTACGTTTTTTCCTGTGTGGCGGAACAACGATTCCGGCAAAACTGATCCGCGAGTATCATAAAGCAGGCGTTCCTCTGCTGGGCGTTTATGGCAGTACCGAAAGTGCGCCCCATACCATTGTTCGCCCTTATGACTCGCTTATGCGTCAGGTCAACACTGACGGAAGCGCGGTGGCGGGCGTTGAGATCAAAGTCGTCGATAAAAAAAGAAATAACCTCCCGGAAGGCAGCGAAGGCGAAGAGGCTTCCCGCGGCCCCAATGTTTTTGTCGGCTATTTTGATGAAGCGGAATTAACCGCCCAGGCGCTGGATGACGACGGTTGGTATTACAGCGGTGATTACTGTCGGCTCGATAAACAAGGTTATATAAAAATCACTGGCCGCAAAAAAGATATTATTGTGCGCGGCGGAGAAAATATCAGTAGCCGTGAGGTCGAAGATATTCTGCTACAACACCCGGACATCGCCGATGCCGCCGTCGTTGCTATGCCTGATAAGCGTCTGGGGGAACGCTCCTGTGCCTGGGTCGTCCTGAATCATTCGGCAAAGAATATGACCCTTTCCGACGTTATCGCCTTCTTCGCGACAAAACGCATCGCCAAATATAAATATCCAGAATATCTGGTCATTACAGACGTTCTTCCCCGCACCGCCTCGGGGAAAGTCAAAAAGTTCCTTTTACGCAAAGACATTATAAAACGGTTGACGCTGGCTGAGTGTGAAAGCAGTAACCTCATTCTCGACAAAGTCGGTTCAGAGTGAAAAGGAGAGACAGGTGCTGAATAAAAACAGTGCGTCGGGGAGTACTCGCCCGGCTTTAAGAACCTCGACCCGGATCAAGAACAGCACTAAGCCGTCGTTTCTTCAGTCTGAGCCAACATTTTACCACTGCCCAGGCTGCGGGCAGTTCCTCGTGACCATCAACACCAGTTTTGATAGTCCACATATTCAGTGCTGCGGCGCAACCTTAAGTGCGCTCATTGCCCATTCGGCGTCTGATGAGCTGGCAGAACAGCACCTCCCAATGATGACCATTTCCGGCGGATTTGAGGCAAACACCCTCAGGGTCAATGTTGGTGATTCACCTCATCCTATGACGCCTGAACATCAACTGGCATGGATCTATGTCTATACGTTCGAGGGGGGGCAATTTAAATTTTTGCGGCCTGGAGACGAACCTGAAGCCACCTTTGCGCTGGCTGGCAACGATGCTTATGTTTATTGCGACCGTCCGGTCTGCAAGGGAAATAAATGCAAATTTAACTGTAAGCGGGGCTTCACGGCGTATAGCTGGTGTAACCAGCATGGATTATGGCGGCATGCATTCTGAGAGGGCATCTGTACATGTAAACCCAGGTTTTCATGCACAGATGTGAAAGTCTGATAACCAGCACGCCGGGCGGCATGCTGGTTTAGTCGTCAGGCTTTGTTCTGACGCCACCATTCTGCAAGCAACACACCGGTTGCAACAGAAACGTTGAGGCTTTCAACGTTGCCGGAGCCATTGATGGAAACGCTCAGGTCAGCGCTATCGAGCGCCGCATCAGAAAGACCATCACGCTCCTGGCCCAGCACCAGCACCATTTTCTTCGGCAGCGTCGCGCTAAACAGCGGCGTGCCTTTGTGGCTGGAGGTGGTCACAATGGCATAACCCGCTTTACGGAATCCATCCAGCGCGTCGATAAAGCTATCACCCGTAATAGCCTGCACGTGCTCAGCACCGCCTTCCGCCGTACGTACAGCCGCGCCGGATTCAATCACTGCCGCATCCTGCAACAACACGCCTTTCACACCAAAGTGCGCGCAGCTACGCATCATCGCGCCGAGGTTGTGTGGGTTGCCGATATCTTCGAGCGCCAGCACGCAATCTTCAGCATCCGCCTGCGAAATCCACTGCTGGACGCTGGTGCCATTGCGCTTTTTGATCAGGAAACAAACACCGCCGTGGTGCTCAGTTCCGGAAGCCTTCGCCAGCTCTGCGTCATCGACAACGTGGTAAGCTTTGCGGTTAGCCGCCATCCAGCGCAGTGCTTCTTTAAAGCGTGGGGTCACGCTCTGTACAAACCAGGCGCGAACAATGCAGTCCGGACGGCTGTTAAACAGTGCCTGGCAGGCGTTTTCACCATAGACGCGCGTCTCTTCAGCGCGCTGGCGGCGTAACACTTCCGGATCGATAAAGCTTTTACCGCTGATACCACCGTGATCGGGTTTCTCAGAAGCATCTTCAAAAGGCGCACGAGAAACGGTACGCCACGGCGAATCGCTCTGTTTGTGGTTGCGATCGCGATCGTTGCTTCTTTCATCGCGAGCAGGACGGCGACCACTGTTTTTCTCTTCGCGAGCGGGGCGACGGCCGGCATCGGTACGAGACGATCCGCTACGAGCTGGCCCTTTCCCGGTACGCGGGTTTTGGCTGCGTTTATCGGAATCATCATCACTGCGGACATACATCACTTTGACTTTGCCGCTTTTGTTTTTCAGTTCATCGTTCATGCTTTTCTCCACCAGCGCTGCGCGAAGCGCGCAGATTACCTGATGTGCTGGCGCTTAGCCATTAATTCGTTCAAAAGCTACTGACTATTATATTCATTGAATAAATCGCATTGTCGTTTAGAACCTCCTCATCGATAATGTGTAACATATTAGAAACATATCGGCCCTGAGCCATTCTGTACCCACGCTTCCCTGAGGTTAGTTATGAATACCGTATGTGCAAGCTGCCAGGCGTTAAACCGTATTCCCGATGAGCGGGTAAACGATGCCGCGAAATGCGGACGTTGTGGGCATGAGCTATTTGATGGTGATGTCATCAATGCAACCGGCGCCACTCTGGATAAGTTGCTCAAAGATGACCTTCCCGTTGTTGTCGATTTCTGGGCTCCATGGTGTGGCCCCTGTAAAAGCTTCGCGCCAATCTTTGAAGATGTGGCGGAAGAACGCAGCGGCAAGGTACGTTTTGTGAAGGTGAATACCGAAGCCGAACGTGAGCTCAGCGCGCGTTTTCGCATTCGCAGTATTCCAACCATTATGCTGTTTAAGAACGGTGAGGTGGTCGATATGCTCAGCGGCGCGGTGCCAAAGGCGCCGTTTGATAGCTGGCTGAACGAATCACTCTGATCCTGACGGGGCATCACTTGTGCCCCGTTTTCAGCTCTGCGACAATGGCGTTTTTCACGCAACTTTCATGACTGATAACGCTGTTCTTCAACTTCGCGCGGAGCGTCTTGCCCGTTCGACACGCCCCTTTCTTGCTCGTGGTAATCGGGTTATTCGCTGCCAGGGTTGCCTGCTGCCCAAAAAACGCTGCCTGTGCGCGACGGTACAACCCGTAGCCGCCCGCAGCCGTTTTTGCCTGGTGATGTTTGACACCGAGCCCCTGAAACCCAGCAATACCGGACGCTTAATTGCAGATATTCTGCCGGAAACCACGGCCTTTTTATGGTCGCGAACCGAGCCGCCCCAGGCGCTGGTGGATTTATGCGCCAGTGATGAATATCAGCCAATGGTGGTGTTTCCGGCCTCCTATGCCGGCAGCGAGCGTCAGGTATTAGCGGCCCCCGCCTCAGGGAAGCCGCCGCTGTTTATTATGCTCGACGGCACCTGGACCAAAGCACGCAAGATGTTTCGCAAAAGCCCTTATCTGGATGCACTGCCGGTTATCTCAGTCGATCTGTCACGCGTTTCTGCTTACCATCTGCGCGAAGCGCATGCTGAGGATCAATACTGTACGGCTGAAGTCGCTATCGCCCTGCTGGATATCGCAGGTGACAACCTTGCGGCAAAAGGGCTGGGGGATCATTTCAGCCTCTTTCGCGAGCGTTATCTTGCTGGAAAAGCGCATCATTCAGCCCGTATCACAGCAAACTCAGCACAAAACGTTTAAAATCATCAGGTCACTCTTAAGCGGAGACCTGTATGAGCCAACGCGGGCTGGAAGCGCTACTACGTCCTAAATCCATTGCGGTTATTGGTGCATCGATGAAACCTGACCGCGCTGGCTATCTGATGATGCGTAATCTGCTGGGTGACGGATTTGCCGGGCCGGTGTTACCAGTGACGCCCGCCTATAAAGCCGTTCTGGGGGTTCTCGCCTGGCCTGATGTGAGCCAACTTCCCTACGTGCCCGATCTCGCGGTGTTATGCACCCACGCAAAGCGTAATATTTCACTGCTGGAAGATCTGGGCAAAAAAGGCTGCAAAACCTGCATTATCCTTTCCGCGCCGCCGGAACAGCATAGCGAATTACTGGCCTGCGCCAGCCGCTACCAGATGCGGTTACTCGGCCCTAACAGCATGGGGTTGCTCGCTCCCTGGCAGGGTCTTAACGCCAGCTTTTCTCCGGTGCCCATCACCCGCGGTAAACTGGCGTTTGTTTCCCAGTCGGCGGCGGTATCCAATACCATCCTCGACTGGGCACAACAACGTGAGATGGGGTTTTCCTACTTTATTGCGCTCGGTGACAGTCTGGATATTGACGTCGATGAGTTGCTGGATTTTCTCGCCCGTGACAGTAAAACCAGCGCGATCCTGCTCTATCTGGAACAGTTAAGCGATGCCCGGCGCTTTGTCTCTGCCGCCCGTAGTGCCTCCCGCAATAAACCTATTCTGGTCATCAAAAGTGGCCGTAGCCCGGAAGCGCAACGGTTGCTGCAAACCCACGCAGGCCTCGATCTGGCATGGGATGCCGCGATTCAACGCGCCGGGCTGCTGCGCGTTCAGGACACGCATGAACTCTTCTCCGCTGTCGAAACCTTAAGTCACATGCGCCCACTTCGCGGTGAGCGTTTGATGATAGTCAGCAACGGCGCGGCTCCTGCTGCTTTAGCCCTCGATGAACTCTGGTCGCGTAACGGCAAACTGGCCTCACTCAGTGAAGAAACGCTGGCGCTGCTACAGGAGAAGTTGCCAGATTACGTCAGCGCGGGGAACCCTCTCGACCTGCGTGATGATGCCAGTAATGAGCGCTACGCCGCGGCGTTAAATGTTCTGCTCGATAGCCAGGAATATGATGCGCTGATGGTGATCCACTCCCCCAGCGTTGCCGCGCCGGGTAATGAAACGGCCCAGACGCTGATTAATACGCTCAGGCTTCATCCGCGTGGCAAATTTGTTACCGTCTTAACCAACTGGTGCGGGGAGTTTTCATCGCAGGAGGCCCGGCGATTATTCAGCGGTGCCGGCCTCCCGACCTATCGCACCCCGGAAGGGACAATCACGGCATTTATGCATATGGTCGAGTATCGCCGTAACCAGAAACAGTTGCGCGAGACACCGGCCTTTCCCGTCCACCTGACGGCCAATAGCGCCGAGGCTCACCGACTGTTGCAGCAGGCAATAGCCGAGGGGGCAACGACGCTCGATACCCATGAAGTGCAGCCCATTCTGAGCACCTGGGGCATTCAGACCCTGCCAACATGGATAGCCGGCGACAGCGCGGAGGCAGTGCATATTGCCGGGCAAATTGGTTATCCGGTGGCACTGAAATTACGCTCACCGGATATTCCGCATAAGTCTGAAGTGCAGGGGGTGATGCTCTATTTACGCACCGCCACCGAGGTTCAGCAGGCGGCAGATGCCATCCTTGATCGTGTAAAAATGAACTGGCCGCAGGCGCGGATCCATGGTCTGCAAGTCCAGAGCATGGCTATTCGCGCAGGGGCGCAAGAGCTTCGTGTCGTGGTGGAGTCCGACCCGGTTTTTGGTCCATTGATAATGCTGGGCGAAGGCGGCGTTGAGTGGCATGCTCAGGATCAAGCGGCGGTTGCATTGCCGCCGCTAAATATGAATCTTGCCCGTTATCTGGTTATTCAGGCGATTAAAAACAAGAAGATCCGTGGTCGTAGCGCGCTACGTTCGCTGGATATTGCCGGTCTGAGTCAGTTTCTGGTGCAGGTATCAAACCTTATTGTTAACTGCCCGGAGATCCAGAGACTCGATATTCATCCTCTTTTAGTCTCCGGCAGTGAATTTACGGCGCTTGATGTGACCCTGACCGTTGCCGCCTTTGCCGGTAATGGTGAGACCCGCCTTGCCATTCGGCCGTATCCTCAACACCTTGAAGAACATGTCACCCTTAAAAATGGCGAGACGACCCTCTTTCGCCCGATCCTTCCTGAAGATGAACCGCAGCTGCAGCAGTTTATTGCGCAGGTTACCCGGGAAGATCTCTATTATCGTTACTTCAACGAGATCAATGAATTTGCCCATGATGACTTAGCGAATATGACGCAAATCGACTACGATCGGGAAATGGCGTTTGTTGCGGTACGACAGAGTGGCGAGTTCGAGGAAATTTTAGGGGTTACCCGTGCGATTTCGGATCCTGATAATATAGATGCCGAATTTGCAGTGTTGGTACGCTCCGATTTGAAGGGATTGGGCCTTGGCAGACGTTTGCTGGAAAAGCTCATCAGTTACACGCGGGATCACGGACTTAAGCGTTTGAATGGTATTACTATGCCAAACAATCGCGGCATGGTAACGCTGGCGAAGAAACTGGGATTCGATGTTGGCATCCAGTTGGAAGATGGGATTGTGAGTTTATCTTTAGATCTGGTACCGATCGGTGAAACCTAAGTAAGGTACTGGAAATGTTACCCACTTTACCAGGTACTGGTGTTATCATCGTCCGCTTCTGTCGATTCCATCGAACAGAGGCCCTTTCAATAAACAGAGAAGATACGCACTGTGATGTTGTCAAAATTTAAGCGTAATAAACATCAACAACACCTTGCCCAACTACCTAAGCTTACTCAGTCAGTTGATGATGTAGCGTTTTTTTACTCTCCCTCTCATTTCCGGGAGAATCTGCTGGAAAAAATCGCCAGCGCCACACGTCGCATCTGCATTATTGCTCTTTATCTGGAGCAGGATGATGGCGGAAAAGCGATTCTGAGCGCGCTTTATGATGCAAAACGTCTGCGCCCGGAACTCGACATTTGCGTTCTCGTTGACTGGCATCGTGCCCAGCGAGGCCGTATCGGTGCTGCGGCATCCAATACCAATGCCGACTGGTACTGCCGCATGGCGCAGGAAAACCCAGGCATTGAGATCCCGGTGTACGGCGTCCCTGTCAATACGCGTGAAGCGCTCGGTGTGCTGCACTTCAAAGGTTTTATTATCGACGATAGCGTCTTCTACAGCGGTGCAAGCCTTAATGATGTCTACCTGCACCAGCACGATAAATATCGCTACGATCGTTATCAGCTTATCCGCAACCCGCAGATGGCTGACGTTATGCTCAACTGGGTGAAACAAAACCTGGTTGAGGGACGCGGGGTTAACCGTCTGGATAATCCCCAACGACCAAAAAGCCCGGAAATTAAAAATGATATTCGTCTTTATCGCCAGGAGTTACGTGATGCGACGTACCACTTCCAGGGCGATGCGGACAACGATCAACTGGCAGTAACGCCGTTGGTTGGACTCGGCAAATCCAGTTTGTTAAATAAGACCATCTTCCATCTGATGCCCTGCACAGAAAACAAACTGATTATTTGTACGCCATATTTCAACCTGCCGGCGGTGCTGGTACGTAATATTATTCAGCTCCTGCGGGATGGCAAAAAAGTCGAGATTATTGTCGGTGACAAAACAGCAAATGACTTTTTTATCCCCGAAGATCAGCCGTTTAAAATTATCGGCGCATTGCCTTATCTTTATGAGATAAACCTGCGTCGTTTCCTCAGTCGTTTGCAATATTACGTCAATACCGATCAGCTGATCGTGCGCCTGTGGAAAGACGAGGATAACAGCTACCATCTCAAAGGGATGTGGGTTGATGATGAATGGGTGCTGCTTACCGGGAATAACCTTAACCCGCGCGCCTGGCGTCTGGATCTGGAAAATGCCATTTTGATCCACGATCCACAGCATCAACTAACCGCCCAACGGGATAAAGAGCTGGAGCTTATTCGCACGCATACCACGGTAGTCAACCACTATCGTGACCTGCAAAGTATTGCTGATTATCCCGTGAAGGTGCGTAAACTGATCCGCCGTCTGCGTCGGATCCGCATCGACAAGCTTATCAGCCGTATCCTTTAACATCCTCAGCCTCATCTTACGATGGGGCTTTTTTTCAGGTTCCGATATGCGAGCGTTACTCTTTTCCTGCATCGTACTTTTGACGGGTTGCGCTCATACGGCAAACGATCGCTGGAGCGGTCAGGATAAGGCCCAACATTTTATCGCCTCTGCAATGTTAGCCGCAGCCGGTAATGAATACGCACAACATCAGGGTATCAGCAGCGATCGCAGCGCAGTTTATGGCCTGTTGTTTTCCATAAGCCTGGGGGCATCAAAAGAGCTCTGGGATAGCCGCCCGGAAGGAAGCGGCTGGAGCTGGAAAGATTTTGCCTGGGACGTGGCCGGAGCCACGACAGGCTATGCCGTCTGGCAACTGGCGCGTGATTAAAGCCGGATCCCTTTTCCCTTGCGATGCAGCATGAGTGAGACGATAAACGCCAGCCCGCATAATGCCGTAACGTACCAGAAAAACGCTGTTTCAATTCCTACCGATTTAAGTGATAACGCCACATATTCAGCTGAACCACCAAATAATGCATTCGCCACGGCATAAGATAAGCCAACGCCCAGAGCACGCACCTGTGCCGGGAACATTTCCGCTTTCAGGATCCCGCTAATTGAAGTGTAAAAACTGACAATAATCAGTGCGCACATAACCAAAGCAAAAGCCGCCCAGGGTGAAGTCACACTTTGCAGAGCACTCAGTATCGGGACAGTAAAGAGTGTGGCGAGCCCGCCAAAACACAGCATGGATGCACGGCGACCAATTTTGTCTGATAACGCGCCAATCACGGGCTGTATCAACATAAAGACAAAAAGGGCGCCGGTCATAATCACGCTGGCCACATTCGCATGCATTCCGGCAGTGTTGACCAGATATTTCTGCATATAGGTGGTGAAGGTGTAGAAACTTAACGAACCACCGGCTGTAAACCCCAGCACCATGATAAAGGCTTTGCGGTTACGCCATAGCCCTCGCAATGAGCCTGCATCTTTTAATGCACGAACCTCCTGTTTTGAGGTTTCATCCAGTTGGCGGCGTAGCCATAGCGCGACAACAGCAAGGGCAGCACCCATGGCAAAAGGAATTCGCCAGCCCCATGCACGAAGTTCGGCATCATCCAGGATTTGCTGTAAAACCACCACAACCAGCAGTGCCAGTAACTGCCCACCAATCAACGTGACGTATTGAAATGAGGCGTAAAAACCTTTTCTGCCTTCGACCGCGATTTCACTCATATAGGTAGCGCTGGTACCGTATTCTCCGCCAACGGAAAGTCCCTGGAACAAGCGAGCGAGCAATAACAAGGCGGGCGCCCAGGTACCAATTGTCTCATAGCCCGGCAGGCAGGCAATTACCAGTGAACCCAGACACATCATGCATACCGAAATCAGCATCGAGGCTTTGCGCCCGCGTCGGTCTGCTATTCGGCCAAATAACCAGCCGCCAATGGGGCGCATCAGGAATCCAGCAGCAAAAACACCCGCGGTCTGGAGTAACTGTGTCGTGGTATTACCGGCAGGGAAAAAGATATGGGCAAAATAGAGTGAGCAAAACGAATATACGTAGAAATCAAACCATTCGACGAGGTTACCAGAGGAAGCACCAACAATTGCCCAGATCCGGCGGCGCACATCAGTTAAATCTCCAGTGTTATCTCCCTGGTGGGTACTAGCCTCTGCCATATTTCTCCCCTGTTTTTAATCATGATTTTTTGGAGAAATCAGATTACGCCCCGGTCAAAAGTAAATACAGTGTAAATGATTTGCCTGCTATGATTTCAGGATCTTAGCCTGGAAACCTGCACATCCTCAGCGTGAGATATGCTTGCACTGCTGCTGGAGAGAGTCTTCATTCTGACGGGCACTGGGAATATGCCTGATTTACTGAGGGACGAAAACGCAAAAAGGCCATCCGTCAGGATGGCCTCTTCGCTTATTTGATGCCTGGCAGTTCCCTACTCTCGCATGGGGAGACCCCACACTACCATCGGCGCTACGGCGTTTCACTTCTGA
>NZ_CBFFRJ010000026.1:0-46332 GCF_965644225.1 Phytobacter sp. V91
ATACAGCTCAGCTAAGGTAAGGCTAATACAGATAAGGACTCCACTGAACCCCACCGATTAAATCGCACCTTCCTTAGGTATTACCAGCCAGATGGCCGGTGTGGCCAGTGGGATATTTTTTATCGGTTATCTTTTTTTGCAAATCCCCGGCGGTCGAATTGCGGTTTACGGCAGCGGCAAACGTTTTATCGCCTGGTCCCTGGTGGCATGGGCGATTGTGTCGGTGGCGACCGGTTTTGTGACTCATGAATATCAGCTGCTGGTGCTACGTTTTATTCTGGGCGTCTCCGAAGGCGGGATGCTGCCGGTGGTTTTGACCATGGTCAGCAACTGGTTCCCGGAAAAGGAAGTCGGACGGGCGAACGCCTTTGTCATGATGTTTGCTCCGCTCGGCGGTATGCTGACGGCGCCTGTTTCCGGCGCAATCATTGCGGCATTCGACTGGCGCTGGTTGTTTATCATCGAAGGGTTGCTCTCCTTTGTGGTGCTGATGCTGTGGTGGTTCCTGATAAGCGATCGCCCGGAAGAGGCGAAATGGCTGCCGGACAGCGAACGTGAATATCTGGTAACGACTCTCGGTCGCGAGCGTCAGGCGCGGATGGCAGAGGAGCCGGTCAGTAATGCGCCGGTGAAAGATGTGTTCCGCAACCCTGGCCTGATGAAGCTGGTGATCCTCAACTTCTTTTATCAGACCGGCGATTACGGTTATACGCTCTGGCTGCCGACGATCCTTAAAAATCTGACCGGCGCCAATATGGCAGGTGTGGGCGTGCTGGCCATTTTACCCTTTGTCGCCACGCTTGCCGGGATCTACGTGATTTCTCTGCTCAGCGATCGCACGGGTAAACGTCGTGCGCTGGTGCGAATTTCCCTCTACTGTTTTGCCGCCTGTCTGCTGGCCTCAGTGGTGCTCAAAGAGCATATCGTGGCGGCCTATATTGCCCTGGTGCTTTGCGGTTTCTTCCTCAAAGCGGCAACCAGCCAGTTCTGGTCAATTCCGGGTCACATTGCCTCCCCGGAAGTGGCGGGAAGCGCGCGTGGGGTCATTAACGGTCTTGGTAACCTGGGAGGTTTCTGCGGGCCTTATCTGGTCGGGGTGATGATCTACCTGTACGGGCAGAACGTGGCGGTCTGCGCGCTGGCGGGCTCCCTGATTATCGCCGGCACCATGACCTTCCTGCTGCCGAAAAAATGTGACCGTGTGCCGGACGAAACCGCTGTGCCTGGCGGCGCTGAAAAGCCACACCGCGCATAAGAGGGAAATGCTTATGAGTCTGGATCAACAGATAGCCTTATGCGAGCAGCACCGGGAACAGTTACGTTTTGTCTCTTTTGATGCCGACGACGCCTGGGCGCTGGGCAATGCGTTGTACCGTAACGCTGAGCGCAAGGGGTTTGCCCTGGCAATAGAGGTCAATGTTAATCACCTCTGCATGTTCAGTGCGTTAATGCCAGGTGCTACGGCGGAGAATATCGACTGGGTACGGCGTAAACGTAATATGGTGGCCTTTCTTGGCATCAGCTCCTGGGCTGCCGGTTTAATGTTACAGTCCCGACAGACCACGCTTGCGCTACGTTATGGTCTTTCCCTGCGTGACTATGCCGCTTTTGGCGGTAGTTATCCGCTCTATCTGACCAGCGGCTGTCAGATAGGCTCGGTGACCGTTTCCGGCGCGCCGCAGCGTGACGATCACAATCTGGTGCTCGAGACATTGCGTGAGATGTTGGGGATTGCGCCCGGCGCGTTTACCCTGGTGACGGATGTCGTTTGATAGCGATTATTGCAGGTGTGAAGGCTGCACCTGCAAATCCCTGGAGATTATGTCTGTTTGCAGGGTGATTAACTGGCTACACTCAAACAAAAAAGTGTGCAGTGAAAACAGGTTAATCGATGATTCTCATTATTTATGCCCATCCCTATCCGCAGCATTCCCATGCGAATAAGCGGATACTGGAGCACGTAGGGACGCTGGAGGGGATTGAAGTCCGCTCTTTGTACGAGCTCTATCCCGATTTCAATATCGACATTGCCGCCGAGCAGGCTGCGCTTACGCGCGCTGACCTGGTTGTCTGGCAGCATCCCATGCAGTGGTACAGCACCCCGCCGTTGTTAAAACTGTGGATCGACAAAGTGTTCTCCCATGGCTGGGCCTACGGTCATGGCGCGCGCGCCCTGCAAGGTAAAAGCCTGCTGTGGGCGGTAACCACCGGCGGAGGCGATCGCCATTTTGCTATTGGCTCACACCCTGGTTTCGACGTGCTGGCTCAACCTTTACAGGCGACAGCGCTCTATTGCGGCATGAAATGGCTACCGCCGTTTGCTATGCACTGCACCTTTATCTGCGATGACGAGACCTTACAGGCCCAGGCGCGGCATTACAGACAACGTCTTGTCGACTGGCAGGAGGCGTCACATGGATAGCCACAGCTTAATTCAGGCGCTTATCTACCTTGGGGCCGCGGCGCTGATCGTGCCAATCGCCGTCCGGCTTGGGCTGGGATCGGTGCTGGGCTATCTCATTGCGGGTTGCATTATCGGCCCCTGGGGATTGCGCCTGGTGACGGACGCCGAATCCATTTTGCATTTTGCGGAAATCGGCGTGGTGCTGATGCTGTTTGTCATTGGCCTTGAGCTGGATCCCCGACGTTTATGGAAGCTGCGCGCGTCTGTATTCGGGGGCGGCGCATTGCAAATGGCCGCCTGCGGGCTGTTGCTCGGCGGCTTCTGCATTACGCTGGGGCTTTCGTGGCCGGTGGCGCTGTTGATTGGCCTGACCCTCGGGCTCTCTTCAACCGCTATCGCGATGCAGGCGATGAACGAACGCAATTTAACCGTCACACAAATGGGACGCAGCGCTTTTTCGGTGCTTCTGTTCCAGGATATTGCGGCCATTCCGCTGGTGGCGATGATCCCTCTGCTGGCAAGCAGTGGCGCATCGACAACCTTCGGAGCCTTCGCGCTGTCGGCCATAAAAGTCATTGGCGCACTCACACTGGTGGTGCTGATCGGGCGCTATGTGGCTCGCCCGGCGCTGCGTTTTGTCGCCCGTTCCGGACTGCGGGAAGTCTTCAGTGCAGTGGCCCTGTTTCTGGTATTTGGCTTCGGTCTGTTGCTGGAGGAAGCCGGATTGTCGATGGCGATGGGGGCATTTCTTGCCGGTGTGCTGCTGGCGAGTTCCGAGTATCGCCATGCGCTGGAAAGCGATATTGAGCCCTTTAAGGGGTTGCTGCTGGGGCTGTTTTTCATCGGCGTCGGTATGTCGATTGATTTTGGTACCCTGGTCACCCAGCCGCTGCGGATCCTTATTTTACTGGCCGGTTTCCTGATTATCAAAGCGGCCGTGCTGTGGTTGATTGGCCGCCCGCTACACGTGCCCGCGAAACAGCGGCGCTGGTTTGCGGCCTTGCTGGGGCAGGGCAGTGAGTTTGCCTTTGTGGTCTTTGGCGCCGCGCAGATGGCAGGCGTGCTGGATCCTGAATGGGTGAAAGCGCTGACCCTGACCGTAGCGCTCTCCATGGCGGCAACTCCGCTACTGCTGGTGCTGCTTACCCGTCTTGATAGTGCGGGCGCTACCCAGGCGCGTGAGGCCGATACGATCGATGAGGATGAACCGCGGGTTATTATCGCGGGCTTTGGCCGTTTCGGTCAGATTGCCGGGCGTCTGCTGCTCACCAGCGGCGTTAAAATGGTTATCCTCGATCACGATCCTGACCATATTGAGACCCTGCGTAAGTTCGGCATGAAGGTCTTTTACGGGGATGCGACCCGCGTGGATCTGCTGGAGTCTGCCGGAGCGGGCAAAGCGGAAGTGCTGATCAATGCCATTGACGATCCACAGGCCAGCCTGCAGTTAACGGAACTTGCACAGACCCACTTCCCGGAACTGCTCATCATCGCCCGCGCCCGTGATATCGATCATTACATTCGTTTGCGCAAGGCTGGCGTGGAGAGCCCGGAACGTGAAACCTTCGAGGCGGCGCTGAAAGTCGGGCGTATGGCGCTGGAAGGGCTGGGCCTTGGGCGCTATGAGGCGCGTGAGCGTGCGGACTTATTCCGCCAGTTTAATACGCAGATGGTGGAGGAGATGGCCGGGGTCGACAACGATCCTCAGTCCAGAGCCGACGTCTATAAACGTACCAGCGCGATGTTGACCGAAATCATCACTGAAGATCGGGCGCATTTATCGGTTATCCAGCGCCATGGCTGGCAGGGAACGGAAGAGGGGCGACATACGGGCGATCCTGCTGACGATCCCGATGTTAAACCTCAGACGTAGAAGCGACAGACTGTTGCCTGGGGTTGACGGCTAAGGTTTTGATTAACCAGGTTGTGGAAAGCAAGGTGTCCGCTGACGAGGCGTGGAGTTGCTTGCAGAATGCGAAAATTTTCGCATTCTTTACTCCAGCGCCAGTCGACGAAAGAATGTGCTTTCCGTATAGTGGCGACAATTTTTTTGTATCCAGGAAACTACAATGATCAGTCTGATTGCGGCGTTAGCGGTGGATCGCGTGATCGGTATGGAAAATGCCATGCCATGGAACTTACCGGCCGATCTCGCCTGGTTTAAGCGCAATACATTAAACAAGCCGGTCATCATGGGCCGCCTGACATGGGAATCAATTGGACGCCCGTTGCCTGGGCGCAAGAACATCGTCATTAGCAGTAAACCCGGCACCGACGATCGCGTACAGTGGGTTTCTTCCGTCGAAGAGGCGATTGCTGCCGCTGGTGATGTCGAAGAGATTATGGTGATTGGCGGTGGGCGCGTGTACGAGCAGTTCCTGCCGAAAGCGCAAAAGCTCTATCTGACGCATATTGATGCTGAAGTGGAAGGTGATACTCATTTTCCGGATTACGATCCGGACGACTGGGAGTCAGTATTCAGCGAGTTTAATGATGCTGATGAACAGAACTCACACAGCTACTGCTTTGAGATCCTCGAGCGACGCTAAGCGTTGAGCAACCCGGTGGCGTTTGCTCGCCGGGGAAATGTAAGCAGGACAGAGGGAAAATGGAATGAATACATTTTATCAGCTAAAAATTACTCTTGAAGGCACCGAGCCGGCCATATGGCGTCGGTTTGTTGTTCCCGCCAACATTACGCTCGATCGTTTGCATGATGTCGTCCAGATTGTTATGGGCTGGCAAGATTGCCATCTGCATCATTTCATGTTCAAAAAGCAGATCTTCACTGAAGCTCCTGAATCGAATCAGGATGAAGATGAATCAACGATCCGTTTGAATGAGTTACTTAAACGCCGTGGCAATAAATTAACCTATCTCTATGATTTTGGAGACGACTGGGAGCACCAGATTGTTCTTGAGGATAAAGATTACTCCTCGGGTGAGATGCTGCCAGAGATCGCGTGTTTAGAAGGAATGATGGCCTGTCCGCCGGAGGATTGTGGTGGCGCATCATCCTATATGTGCATTCTCCGTGCAGTTTTCGATCCGCAAAACAATGAAGAAGACTATGAAGATTTCCTGGAACACCTGGGGCTGGATGACATTTCGGTAAGTGACGTTCAGAGCTTTGTATTCCACTGTGATCTTAACGCCGTAAACATGCTGCTAGCCATGTATTCCCGTTGGTCACGGGATCGCGCTTTACCGATGATTGAATAATCTTAATAAATTCAGCGCGGTGAATAATACCCGCGCTGAATTTGATGACCTGTAGCAAGATGGCAAATCTTTTAGCTGAGAACGAATCGCCTCCTGCTACGAGGCGATGGCTTCCCCTTCACCGGGCTCAATCTGGCGATTCGAGGGCTGGGTAAACCAGCTTTTATCTTCCCAACGCAGGCAGGTCAGGGTTCCTCCCCAGCAGCAACCGGTGTCCAGCGCATAAATACCCTCTGGCGTCCCTTGTCCTTCAAGAGAAGCCCAGTGCCCGAACACAATGCTGTACTCCCGGGAAACCGGACCCTCCAGAGTGAACCAGGGTTTTAACGGCGCTGGCGCATTTTGCGGAACGTCTTTGCAGTACATATCCAGTTCCCCGTGGGGGAAGCAGTAGCGCATACGGGTGAACGCGTTACTGATAAAACGCAGACGCGCCATGCCGCTCAATTCCGTGGACCAGCTGTTAGGGTAGTCGCCGTACATGCCATCAAGGAAGAAGGGATAAGAGTCGCTGGCAAGAATGGCTTCAACATCCCGCGCGCATGCCTGCGTCGTTTCCAGATCCCATTGTGGCGTGATCCCGGCATGGGCCATCACCAGTTTTTTCTCTTCATCGACTTGCAGCAGCGGCTGGCGGCGTAGCCAGTTGATAAGCTCGTCAGCGTCCGTCGCCTCCAGCAGCGTATTGAGCCTGTCTTTGGGCTTATTACGGCTGATTCCGGCATACACGGCCAGCAGATGCAGGTCATGATTACCCAGCACCATACGCACGCTGTCACCGAGAGATTTAACATAGCGTAGCACGTCCAGCGAGCCGGGGCCGCGCGCGACTAAATCCCCTGTCAGCCACAGAGTGTCAGAACCTGGTACAAACTGTACCTGATGTAACAGTGCTGCCAGTTCATCATAGCAACCGTGAACGTCGCCAATAAGATAGGTAGACATGGATTAATGGATCAGTGTCTGGACGGCAAGTCGGAAGACAGGTATAGCGACGCGGAACGCCTTCCCTTGCTCATCGATCATCTCGTAATGGCCTTGCATGGTGCCCATCGGTGTTTCAATGACGGCGCCACTGGTGTACTGATACTCTCCGCCTGGCTCAATGTGTGGCTGGACGCCAACAACACCTTCGCCCTGAACCTCAGTCTCACGGCCATTCCCGTTGGTTATAAGCCAATAACGCTTCAACAACTGGACAGGGGTACGCCCCAAATTCCGAAGGGTGACGGTGTAGGCGAATACATAACGTTCTTCATCGGGTGAAGACTGAGATTCAATGTAAACACTTTGCACCTGAACACTGATTCGGGGCGAATTGATCATGAATTAACTCTCCTTTGGTGGCGCATTTTCAGACAGGTAATTCGCCAGCTTGCAATACTGCGCAACAGAGATATTTTCCGCACGTTTTGCCGGATCGATACCCAGCTCAGTCAGCACCTCAACAGAGAAGAGATTGCCGAGGCTGTTGCGGATAGTTTTACGCCGCTGGTTAAAGGCTTCAGTGGTGATTCGGCTGAGTATCCGGATGTCTTTCACCGGATACGGCATTGTGGCGTGCGGAACCAGACGCACAACGGCAGAATCTACTTTCGGCGCCGGTGTAAAGGCCGTTGGCGGGACTTCAAGCACCGGAATAACCTGGCAGTAGTACTGCGCCATCACACTCAATCGACCATACGCTTTACTGTCTGGTCCTGCAACCAGGCGATTGACGACCTCTTTTTGCAACATAAAATGCATGTCGGCAATGGCATCAGTATAGCTAAACAGATGGAACATCAACGGCGTGGAGATGTTATAGGGCAGGTTGCCGAAAACGCGCAGCGGCTGACCAAGGGTCTGCGACAGTTCGCCGAAATTCATGGTCATCGCATCTTGCTGATAAATCGTCAGCTTTGGTCCGAGGAACGGGTGCGTTTTCAGACGCTCAGCCAGATCCCTGTCCAGCTCGATAACCGTCATTTCGTCGAGGCGTTCGCCAACCGGCTCAGTCAGTGCCGCAAGGCCCGGACCGATTTCGACCATCGCCTGGCCTTTTCGTGGATTGATCGCCGAAACGATACTGTCGATCACAAACTGATCGTTGAGGAAGTTTTGCCCGAAGCGTTTACGGGCTAAATGGCCCTGGTGGACTCTATTATTCATTGAGTATTAACAATCATGGTGATGGCGAGATTAAGCGCCGTAATAAAACTGCCGACATCTGCTTTACCCTGACCCGCCAGTTCGAGCGCGGTGCCATGATCCACAGAGGTACGAATAAAGGGTAAACCGAGGGTGATATTCACGCCGCGGCCAAAGCCCTGGTATTTTAGCACGGGCAAGCCCTGATCGTGGTACATCGCGAGTACCGCGTCGGCATTGTCCAGATATTTGGGCTGGAAAAGGGTGTCTGCCGGCAGTGGGCCGCTAAGATGCATGCCTTTTGCCCGCATTTCATTGAGCACCGGAATGATAGTGTCTATCTCTTCCGTGCCCATGTGCCCACCTTCGCCAGCGTGTGGGTTAAGACCACACACCAGGATATGCGGCTGGTCCAGGCCAAATTTTTGCTGTAAATCAGCATGCAGAATGGTTATCACTTCGCGCAGCAAGTCGGGCGTGATCGCCTCTGCGACGGCTTTGAGCGGCAGATGGGTTGTCGCCAGCGCGACGCGTAACTCTTCCGTGGCCAGCATCATGACGACCTTGCTGACCTGCGATCGCTCTTCGAAAAATTCGGTATGCCCGGTAAAGGGCGTGCCCGCATCGTTAATGACCCCTTTATGCACCGGGCCGGTTATCAGGGCGGCAAACTCGCCATTCAGGCAGCCGTCGCAGGCGCGGGCCAGAGTCTCAACGACGTAAGGGCCATTTTGCGCGTTCAGTTCACCGGGTACGGCCAGGGTTTTCAGGGCAACAGGCAGTATGGTTAAACTGCCCGCTTGCTGGGCAGTGGCGGGCAGAGAAGGGGTATATTCGCGAAGCCTGAGCGGAAGACCAAGCAAGGCGGCTCGCTCGGTCAACAGTCCTGCATCCGCGCACACCACCAGTTCAACCGGCCAGTCGCGCTGGGCGAGCTGGACGACTAAATCGGGGCCAATCCCGGCGGGTTCGCCGGGAGTGATAACGACACGAGCTGTCTGCATTAATTACTCAACACTTTGACGTAAGCGCTGGCGCGTTGTTCCTGCATCCAGGTCGCTGCTTCTTCGGAGAACTTACGGTTCATCAGCATGCGGTAAGCCCTGTCTTTCTGCGCGGCGTCGGTTTTGTCGACGTTGCGGGTATCCAGCAGCTCAATCAAATGCCAGCCGAAAGAGGAGTGAACCGGGGCACTTGTTTGACCACGGCTCAGTTTCGTCAGCGCATCGCGGAAGGCAGGATCATAAATATCCGTTGCCGCCCAGCCCAGATCGCCGCCCTGATTCGCTGAACCTGGATCCTGAGAAAACTCTTTTGCTGCCGCCGCAAAGGTGGTTTTACCGCTCTTAATATCTGCGGCAATTTGTTCCAGTTTTGCGCGTGCCTGGTCATCGCTCATGATCGGCGAAGGCTTCAGCAGGATATGGCGGGCGTGAACTTCGGTGACTGAAATGCTCTGGCTCTGGCCACGCAGATCGTTCACTTTCAGAATATGGAAGCCAACGCCGGAACGGATAGGGCCAATAACATCGCCTTTTTTCGCGGTGCTCAGTGCCTGGGCGAAAATAGACGGCAGTTCCTGAATACGACCCCAGCCCATCTGGCCGCCTTTCAGCGCTTGCTGGTCGGCAGAGTAGGTGATCGCCAGTTTGCCAAAGTCACCGCCGTTACGCGCTTCTTCAACAATCGACGTCGCCTGACGTCCTGCTTCATTAATCTGCTCAGAGCTTGGGTTTTCCGGCAGTGGGATCAGAATGTGGCTGAGGTTAAGTTCCGTACTGGCATCGTTCTGGTTACCCACCTGCTGGGCCAGCGCGTCTACTTCCTGCGGAAGCACGGTAATACGACGACGCACTTCATTGTTACGCACTTCTGAAATGGTCATCTCTTTGCGGATCTGCGCGCGGTAGCTATTGTAATTCACCCCGTCGTAGGCCAGACGGCTGCGCATTTGATCCAATGATATATTGTTCTGTTTGGCGATATTGGCGATAGCTTCATCAAGCTGCTGGTCAGTTACTTTGACCCCCATCTTGGTTGCCATCTGCAAAATGATTTGATCCGAAATCAAACGTTCCAGAATCTGATGGCGCAGTGTCGCATCGTCAGGTAACTGCTGACCAGCCTGACCCGCATTGAGCTTCACTGACTGCATCAAACCATCAACGTCGCTTTCGAGCACCACGCCGTTATTGACGACGGCGGCTACTTTATCAACAACCTGTGGTGCAGCGAAACTGGTATTCGCAACCATAGCGATACCGAGAAGCAGCGTTTTCCAGTTCTTCATACCTTTTCCATTTCAATTAACCGCAATGCGGATTACGTTGCAAATCAACTACATCATAAAGAGCTGCGGTACGGCAGAATGTTCGAACGCAGCATCTGCTGTGTGCCCAAACCGTAATTCGAGCTCAAACCGCGCAACTCAATGTTGAAACCGATGACGTTGTCATACTTGCTTTGGTTGTTTTCCCAGCCGTTGATCTTGCGTTCATAACCAACGCGAAGGGCATAACAGCAGGAGTTATATTGCAGACCAAGCATCTGGTCGGCAGGTTTGCGTGTGTTAGTGTCGTAGTAATAAGCCCCGACAACAGACCAGCGGTCCACGACCGGCCAGCTTGCCACGATCCCAACCTGCGAAATACCCTCTTTATACTGTTCCGTGGTTGCGTAGTTCGGCAGTGTGGCCTGAATATATTCCGGGCTGGCATAGCGATAGCTCAGCTGTGCCAGACGGTCATCATCCTGGCGATACTCAAAGGATGCGGTGCTGTTGGCAATGTTATTCAGGCGCGTGTCGTACTGCACACCACCCCGCATGCCCCAGCGATCGGCAATACGCCAGTAGGTATCTCCTGCCCACACCAGTGAACCCGTTTTGCTGTCTTTCTCCCAGTTGATATTGTCATCGCCGGTGCGTGACTCAGTGAAATAGTAGATTTGACCAACAGAAACGTTAAAACGTTCAACGGCAGCGTTATCATAAATACGCGATGTGACGCCGGTAGTGACCTGGTTTGCTGAGGCGATGCGATCCAGGCCGCCATAGATACGGTCGCGGAACAGGCCGCTGAAGTCTGATTGCAGCATAGAGGAGTCGTAGTTATTGATGCCGCTCTGGTCACGGTACGGCACGTAGAGGTACATCGCGCGCGGTTCCAGCGTCTGGGTGTATCCCTCGGCGACATTCATATCGCGCTCGAAGATCAGTTTGCCATCGACCTTGAACTGCGGCATAACGCGGTTAACTGATTCCTGGTAATCAGTGCCGTTCGTGGCGTTATATTCATCAACATTGGTTTGCTGATAGTGGGTCGCCAGCATTTTGACTTCGGTATTGAGACTGCTCCAGGCATTGGAGAGCGGCAAATCTAACGTCGGTTCAAGGTGAACGCGGGTCGCTTCCGGACGGCTGGAGTTGGAATTCACAAAGTGTACGGCCTGAGCATAAAGATGAGCGTCAAACGGGCCGAGATCGTTTTTATAGTAGTTCACATCCAGCTGCGGCAGAGCAGAGTATGAATTACTGTTGGTGCGATCGAACACCTGGAACTGCCTGGTTGAAACCGTCGCGTTAAAGTTTTCCAGCCCATAACCAACGCTGAATTTTTGCGTGGCGTAACCGTCAGTACTGGAACCGTATTTGGATGAGAAATCGTTAAAATAGTTCGAGTCGCTGACTTTGGTGTAGTCGACGTTAAAACGCCACACCTGATCCATCACCCCGAAGTGGTTCCAGTAGAATAACCAGCGATGGCGATCGCCTTCCGTCGGATGATCATCCTGATAAACGTTATCAGAAGGTAAGTAGTCGAATCCGACAAGGCCAGTACCCGCCTGGGTCAGATAGCGGAATTCGTTTTGCCACTGCACGTTGCCGCGTTTTTGAATGTAATGCGGGGTGATGGTGGCATCAAAGTTAGGAGCAATGTTCCAGTAGTACGGCAGCGAAAACTCAAGGGAGTTATTGGTGCTGTATTTCGCATTCGGGATCAGGAAACCTGAACGGCGTTTATCGCCTACCGGCAACTGGAGATACGGGCTGTAGAAGATCGGTACCGGGCCGAGTTTAAAGCGCGCGTTCCAGATTTCAGCCACTTGTTCTTCGCGGTCATGGATCACTTCGCTGCCGACCACGCTCCAGGTATCGGAACCTGGCAGACAGGAGGTAAAGGTACCGTTTTCCAGAATGGTGTAGCGATTGTCGCCACGCTGCTTCATCAGGTCCGCTTTCCCGCGCCCCTGGCGCCCAACCATCTGGTAATCCCCTTCCCAGACGTTAGTGTCTTTGGTGTTGAGGTTCGCCCAGGCTTTCGGACCTTTCAGGATGACCTGATTATCGTCATAGTGCACATTACCCAGTGCATCCACTGTTCTTACCGGAACGGCCTGACCCGCAGCCTGTTGCTGATGCAGTTGAACCTCATCGGAGCGCAGGCGGCTGTTACCCTGATTAATATCGACATTGCCGGTGAAAACGGCATCGTCAGGGTAGTTCCCTTTAGCGTGATCGGCATTGATGGTCACCGGCAGATTATTGGTATCGCCTTCAACCAGGGGACGGTTATAGCTGGGCACGCCAAGCATACATTGCGTGGCGAGAGAGGCAGTCATCCCTTGTTGGCTATAAAGGGCGGTACCAATCATGGTAGCCAGGAGGGTGGGAATACGTTTTTTCATACGTTGTATTTGTTGTTCCGTCATCTGTGGCTTTACGCTAGCAAACGGTCAGAGACTAACGTACTCATCTTCGCAGCGCTAGTTTTAATCCTGCCCGTATTCGAGCCAGGTCAGCGAAGACTGTACCTGTGCACGGCATAGAATGACGGGTATGATAAAGCAAATTTTAGCCGACGGCATGACGATTTGGGGAGTATATGCAGTATTGGGGAAAAGTGGCGGGTTTGGTCATCGCTTTGATTATGGGCGGAGGCTTTTGGGGCGCAGTCCTTGGCCTGTTAATCGGGCATATGTTTGATAAAGCGCGCAGCCGCAAAATGGCGTGGTTTGCCAATCAGCAGGAACGCCAGTCGCTCTTTTTCGCCACCACCTTTGAGGTGATGGGGCATCTGACCAAATCAAAAGGGCACGTTACTGAAGCTGATATCCAGGTCGCCAGCCTGTTTATGGACAGAATGAATCTGCATGGTGACTCTCGCAGCGCAGCGCAGCAGGCGTTTCGCGTAGGTAAGGCGGATAACTATCCGTTACGCGAGAAAATGCGTCAGTTCCGTAGTATCTGTTTTGGGCGCTTTGACTTAATTCGGATGTTTCTGGAGATTCAGATCCAGGCGGCTTTTGCCGATGGTTCTCTGCATCCGAACGAACGCGAAGTGCTGTATGTCATTGCCGAAGAGCTGGGCATTTCACGCACCCAGTTTGACCAGTTCCTGCGCATGATGCAGGGGGGCGCGCAGTTTGGTGGCGGTTATCAGCAACAATCGGGCGGCGGCTGGCAGCAGGCGCAACGAGGCCCTACGCTTGAAGATGCCTGCAATGTGCTGGGAGTGAAGTCGACGGACGATGCGACCACTATCAAGCGCGCATACCGTAAGCAGATGAGTGAACACCATCCGGATAAACTGGTGGCGAAAGGGTTGCCGCCGGAGATGATGGAGATGGCGAAGCAGAAAGCGCAGGAAATTCAAAAGGCTTACGAGTTAATCAAAGAGCAAAAAGGCTTTAAATAAGTCGCCGTTTTTCACCCTCACCCCGACCCTCTCCCTCAGGGAGAGGGAGAAAACCATCCTCTCGCCTCATTGAGGAGAGGGTGAGGGGAAAAGGGATCGGGACTAAAAATCCACCGGCGCTTTAAAGGTCATACTGTTGCCAAACGCCGGGTGGGTGATGGTCAGCGTTTCGGCATGCAGTAACAGACGCGGCGCCATGGCTAAGGCTTCTGGCGTTGCGTAAAACCGGTCACCGAGGATCGGATGCCCCAGCGCCTGCATATGTACGCGCAGCTGGTGGGAGCGCCCGGTGATGGGTTTGAGCCGTACCCGGGTGCTGTTATCCGCCGCTAACTCCAGCACCTCATACTCCGTTTGCGCGGACTTACCGGTTTCAAAGCACACCTTTTGCTTCGGTCGATTCGGCCAGTCGCAAATCAACGGCAAATCCACCAGCCCGGTCTCTTTTTCCAGATGGCCCCAGACGCGCGCCACGTACTGCTTCTTCGGTTCGCGTTCACGGAACTGCCGCTTAAGCTCACGCTCGGCGGCTTTGGTCAGTGCCACTACAATCACGCCGCTGGTCGCCATATCCAGACGGTGCACCGACTCAGACAGAGGGAAATCGCGCTGCACCCGCGTCATTACGCTGTCTTTGTGCTCCTCAAGGCGTCCCGGCACGGACAACAAGCCGCTGGGCTTGTTGACCACCAAAATGTGCTCATCCTGATAGAGAATGACCAGCCAGGGATCCTGTGGCGGATTGTAGGACTCCAGTACCATACCCGCTCCGTTACTGATGGGTTACAACGATAAGACGCAACGCATCAAGACGCCAGCCCGCCTGCGACAGGCTTTCCAGCACCTGCTGACGGTTGCTTTCAATAGCACTCAGTTCGTCATCACGAATGTTCGGGTTCACCGCACGCAGTGCCTCGAGGCGGGAGAGTTCCGCGGACAGCTTCTCATCCGCTTCCGTTTTCGCCGCGTCGATCAGCGCCAGGGCAGCTTGTTCAACCTGCGCTTCGCCTTTTTGCAAAATGGTATGCACATCCTGATGCACTGCATTCACCAGTTTGCTGCCGGTATGGCGGTTGACGGCGCTCAACTGGCGGTTAAAGCTCTCGAACTCCACCTGACCTGCAAGGTTGGTTCCGTTTTTATCGACCAGCAGACGGATCGGCGTAGGCGGCAGGAAACGCGTCAGTTGCAGCTGTTTTGGCGCCTGGGCTTCAACGACGTAAATCAGCTCCAGCAACAGGGTGCCCACCGGCAGGGCTTTGTTTTTCAGCAGTGAAATGGTGCTGCTACCGGTGTCGCCGGAGAGGATCAGATCCAGACCGTTGCGGATCAGCGGATGTTCCCAGGTAATAAACTGCGCATCTTCGCGGGACAGGGCCACATCACGCTCAAAGGTGATGGTGCAGCCATCTTCCGGCAGACCCGGGAAATCAGGCACCAGCATATGATCCGATGGGGTCAGAACAATCATGTTCTCCCCGCGATCGTCCTGGTTGATCCCGACGATATCAAACAGGTTCATGGCGAAACTGATAAGACCGGTGTCGTCGTCCTGTTCTTCAATGCTTTCTGCCAGCGCCTGTGCCTTTTCGCCGCCGTTAGAGTGGATCTCCAGCAGACGGTCGCGGCCTTGTTCAAGCTGCGCTTTCAGGGCATCGTGCTGCTCACGACAGCTCTTGATCAGGTCGTCGAAGCCTTCGGTCTCTTCCGGCGACGCCAGGTAACTGATAAGGCTGGTATGCACTTTATCGTAGATGGCGCGGCCAGTCGGACAGGTATGTTCAAACGCGTCCAGACCTTCGTGATACCAGCATACCAGCACGGATTGGGCGGTTTTTTCGAGATACGGCACATGGATCTGAATGTCGTGCGCCTGGCCGATACGATCCAGACGACCAATACGCTGCTCCAGCAGGTCCGGGTTAAACGGCAGATCGAACATCACCAGATGGCTGGCGAACTGGAAGTTACGCCCTTCAGAGCCGATTTCAGAGCACAGCAGCACCTGGGCGCCGCTGTCTTCTTCACCGAACCAGGCCGCAGCACGGTCACGCTCAATGATCGACATCCCTTCGTGGAAGACGGCCGCACGGATACCTTCGCGTTCGCGCAGTACCTGCTCCAGTTGCAGCGCGGTGGCGGCTTTGGCACAAATAACCAGCACTTTCTGCGAGCGATGGCTGGTGAGATAGCCCATTAACCATTCCACGCGCGGATCAAAGTTCCACCAGGTACCGGTGTCACCTTCAAACTCCTGGTAAATCTGCTCCGGGTAGAGCATGTCGCGGGCGCGGTCTTCCTGGCTCTTACGCGCGCCCATAATGCCGGAGACTTTGATGGCGGTCTGGTATTGGGTTGGCAGCGGCAGCTTGATGGTGTGCAGCTCGCGTTTCGGGAAGCCTTTCACGCCGTTACGGGTGTTGCGGAACAGCACGCGGCTGGTGCCGTGCCTGTCCATCAGCATGGCGATCAGTTCCTGACGCGCGGCCTCAGCGCCTTCTCTGTCGCTGTTGGCGGTTTGCAGCAGGGGTTCAATGTCCTGCTCGCCAATCAGGTCGCTCAGCATATTCAGGTCGGCATCGCTCAGGCGCTCGCCTTCGAGCAGCAGTGAGACGGCATCGGCGACCGGGCGGTAGTTCTGTTGCTCATCGACAAACTGGGCAAAGTCGTGGAAACGGTTTGGATCCAACAGACGCAGACGGGCGAAGTGACTCTCCAGTCCCAGCTGTTCCGGCGTTGCGGTCAGCAACAAAATACCCGGCACGCGTTCGGCCAGCTGTTCAATCGCCATATATTCGCGGCTCGGGGCTTCTTCGCTCCAGACGAGGTGATGGGCTTCATCCACCACCATCAGATCCCACTCTGCATCGCATAAATGCTCAAGACGCTGCTTGCTGCGGCGCACGAAATCCAGGGAGCAAATGACCAGTTGCTCGGTTTCGAAGGGGTTATCGGCATCGTGCTGCGCTTCGGCATAGCGCTCATCATCAAACAGCGCAAAGCGCAGGTTGAAACGGCGCAGCATCTCCACCAGCCACTGATGCTGGAGAGTCTCTGGCAGGACGATCAGCACGCGTTCCGCAGCGCCAGACAGCAGTTGCTGGTGCAGGATCATCCCGGCTTCAATGGTTTTACCCAGTCCCACTTCATCTGCCAGCAGGACGCGCGGCGCGTGACGACGACCGACATCATGGGCGATATGCAACTGGTGGGGGATCAGGCTGGTACGCTGACCACGCAGACCGCTCCACGGCATGCGGTATTGCTCGCTCTGGTATTTACGTGCGCGATAGCGCAGCGCGAAACGATCCATACGGTCGATTTGCCCGGCGAACAGTCGGTCCTGCGGTTTGCTGAACACCAGTTTGCTGTCGAGCATCACCTCGCGCAGCATGATGTTCGCTTCCTCAGTGTCCAGACGGGTTCCGATATAGGCGAGCAGGCCGTTTTCTTCTAATACTTCTTCGATGCTCATCTGCCAGCCTTCATGGCTGGTTACCGTATCACCAGGATTAAACATGACGCGTGTGACGGGGGAGTCGCTACGTGCGTAAAGACGGTTTTCTCCCGTCGCGGGAAAAAGGAGGGTGACTGTTCGCGCATCCATCGCAACGACGGTACCAAGTCCGAGTTCGCTTTCCGTGTCACTTATCCAGCGTTGACCAAGTTTAAAGGGCATAAAATGAACTCTATATCTCAAATTGCGGGCAATAGTTCGTCACCGTCCATGGGTTGGGCGGGCGTCTAATGTTGGGGCCTGGAATAGAAAGGGCGCTATGGTACTGGATGACAATGATTTCGTCACTATCAAAACAGTCCCAGTTGCCCTGTCAGTAGTGTAGCAAAATCGACGTTGGTGAAGGGTAAGATTCCTTCGGCAACCGGCATAAGTTGTTTGGTTAAATAATGATCGTAATCCAGCGGCGACTGTTGATAATCGATCGGCTCAGGGCCCTGCGTCGTCCAGACGTATTTGATCGTTCCCCGGTTTTGATACTGCGCCGGACGTCCTCGTTTCATATTCTTTTCATCGGCAAGACGGGCGGCGCGCACGTGAGGCGGTATATTGCGTTCATATTCGGCCAGCGGTCGGCGCAGGCGCTTACGGTAGATCAACTGATCGTCCAGCTCTCCGGCCATCAGGCTATTGATGGTCTCGCGGACATAATCCTGCCAGGGCTCATTGCGGAAGATGCGCAGGTAGAGCGTTTGCTGAAACGCCTGGGCCAGCGGCGTCCAGTCGGTACGCACCGTCTCCAGCCCCTTAAAGACCATACGCTGGCTCTCACCTTCCTGAATTAAGCCAGCGTAACGCTTCTTGCTGCCCTGCTCGGTACCGCGAATGGTGGGCATCAGGAAACGGCAAAAATGGGTTTCAAACTCCAGCTCCAGCGCACTGGTCAGGTTTTGCGCCTGCAAATGCGCCGCCCACCAGGCGTTCACGTGGGTTATCAGCTCACGACCGATGCGCGCCGCCTCGTCCTCACTATGGGCCTTTTTCAGCCAGACAAAGGTTGAGTCGGTGTCGCCATAAATAACGTCATAGCCCTGCTCTTCAATTAGCGCCCTGGTCTGACGCATGATCTCATGGCCCCGCATGGTGATCGATGAGGCGAGGCGAGGATCGAAGAAGCGACAGGCGCTGGTGCCGAGTACGCCATAAAAAGCATTCATGATGATCTTCAGCGCCTGGGAGAGCGGCTTATTGCCGGTGCGCTTGGCCTCATCGCGTCCGTGCCAGATCTGCCCGACAATTTCCGGCAGGCAGTGAGTCTGGCGGGAGAACCAGGCCCCGAGAAAACCTTCGGTACTGTGCCCGGCATTGGGCTGCGCCATGCCTTCCACCAGCCCTACCGGATCAATCAGGAAGGTGCGAATGATCGACGGGTACAGGCTCTTGTAATCAAGCACCAGCACCGAGTCATACAGGCCGGGGCGCGAGTCCATAACATAACCGCCTGGGCTGGCCTGCGGCGGCACGTCGCCGAGATTTGGGGCCACATAACCGGCGCGGTGCATCCGGGGAAAATAGAGATGACCAAAGGCTGCGACCGAACCACCATGGCGATCGATGGCCAGGCCGTTGACCGTCGCGCGTTCGAGTAAAAACGGCATGATTTCCGTTTTGTGGAAAATGCGCGTCACCAGTTCACAGTCTTTAAGGTTATAGGTGGCGAGGGCCGGTTTATCTTCGGCAAACCGGCGGTCGATCTCGTCCATCCGATCCCAGGGGTTATCCATGGCTTTGCCTTCCCCCAGCAGCTCCTGCGACACCGCTTCCAGCGAAAAGGAGGAGAAGCTCCAGAAGGCGGATTTCAGCGCTTCAATGCCATCGATAATGACCCGGCCAGCGGCTTGGGCGAAAAATACGCCGTTTTTAAAACCGTGCTCGCGCCACTCCAGCGGGGTATTGCCGCGCCCGAGGAGAAGGGGAATACGATAACGCTCGGCGCTTTTCTGCAACACCCGCAGATCGAACTGCACCAGATTCCAGCCGATGATGACATCCGGATCGTGCCCGGCAAACCAGGCGTTGAGCTTCTCCAGCAGTTGCGGGCGACTGTTGACGTACTCCAGCTGAAAATCGACCCCGGATGCGTCGCCATTGGCCGGACCCAGCATATAGACCCTGCGCTGGCCGCAACCTTCAAGCCCAATGCAATACAGCTCGCCATTGCGGGTGGTTTCGATATCCAGCGAGACCCATTTGAGGGAGGGGCGATAGTGCGGATTGGGCTTCAGGCGGGCATTGATCAGCCGCTCGCCCTGTTGTGTGCCGTCGACCCACACCGGAGCGGTGATAAAACGCTCCATCAAAAAACGCTCGGGCGGGCGCACGTCGGCTTCATAGACCGTCACCCCGCCATCGCGCAGCAGTTTCTCGCATCGCATCAACTGGCGGTGAGCCTGGCAGTATAGGCCGTGGACCGGCTGACGATGGAAATCCAGCAATTGCAACGGCTCGAAGCGCACATGCTGCTCTGCGGCGAGAAGTCGTCGGGCCTGAGAGACCTGGGTAGATGGGATAAAGGCCACCGACTCCTGCGGCGGTAAGACGACCTGTAATGGCCCGTTGTCCGTGGCCAGCCAGAAGACCACCTCAGTCCCCTGCGGCGTGTCTCGCCAGTGCCGGGTCAGTAAAAAGCCTGCTTGCGCCACGCCATTCTCTCATTCAGTCAGTATCAGCGCGATTATAGCCTGGATTGCGCTCAGGTACTGATTTTTTGTACAGGTATCTCCGGCATCAACCGTAACAGGCGGTAGCCCGTATAGTAGAAGGATTCACGAAGCAAAAACGGTAATTGCGTTGACCATGAATGGTATCTGCTGGTGGAGGTGGGCGATGACCAGCCAGCGATGTCATTATCTCTGGCGATAAGGCGCATACGGAGCATATGAAGGGGATCGCTGACCAACAGGGCCGTTTTCAGCTGCTGGCGCGTCATAATTTGTTTTGCATTGCGGATATTTTCACGCGTCACGCGGGACTGCTCATCGATAAAAATTCGCGAGGCTGGAATACCGTGATTTAACACATACTGGCGGGCGATAGCAGCATCCGACTGACTGGCATCAGGGCTATAACCGCCGGTCAGAATTAGCGTATTAACCTTACCATCCATATACAGCGCAATGGCATGATCCAGGCGGGCAGCAAAGACCGGGCCGGGGAGATCCCCACGGATCCCTGCCCCTGCCACAATCGCGCAATCCGCTTTGCGTGTTTCATCGTGCAAAGCAAATCGGTAAATCGCAACGGCGTTAAACATGAAGATGATGAATGCGGTGAACGCACACAGCAGCAGCCATTTTCCTGCTTTCTTTATTTTCACCAACTTTATTCTCCGGCTTCTTCAGCGCATGTCCGGCATGAAAATGACCATTTTAGCGCCGATGTTGTCAGGAGAATATGCAGTTTATGCAGCAGGATAAGCGAAGCAGCCAACTGCTCCGCTTAGCGCAAAAGAGGCTTACTGCCCGTAATAGGCTTTAGCGCCATGCTTACGCAGGTAGTGTTTATCGAGCAGGGTTTGCTGCATTGGCGGAAGATCCGGGGTGAGCTGGCGGCAGAAAATGCCCATATAGGCCACTTCCTCCAGCACGATGGCGTTATGCACCGCGTCGTCCGCGTTTTTTCCCCAGGCGAAAGGGCCGTGGGAATGAACCAGCACGCCGGGCATTTGCGCCGGGTCGATGCCCTGGGTTTTAAAGGCTTCGACAATCACATTGCCGGTTTCCCACTCGTACTCGCCGTTAATTTCCGCATCGGTCATTTTACGGGTACAGGGCACCGGGCCGTAGAAATAGTCCGCATGGGTGGTGCCTGTTGCAGGGATGGACTGCCCGGCCTGCGCCCAGATGGTGGCGTGGCGGGAGTGGGTGTGGACGATACCGCCAATGGTCGGGAAGGCCTGATAGAGCAGGCGGTGGGTTGGCGTATCCGAAGAGGGTTTCTTTTTCCCCTCCACGACTTCGCCCGTTTCCAGACTGACGACGACCATATCTTCAGCGGTCATCACGCTGTAATCGACCCCGGAAGGCTTGATCACCAGCACGCCGCGTTCGCGATCCACCGCGCTCACGTTACCCCAGGTCAGGGTCACCAGATTGTGCTTTGGCAGGGCAAGATTGGCTTCCTGCACCTGCTGCTTAAGATTCTCTAACATACTTTCCTCCAGGAAAAAGCGGCCTGCCGGAGCAGGCCAAATGTTCCCCTGTTAACGTTTGGAGCCGTAATACACTTCGTTCCAGCGCAGCGCGTCTTTAAAGGCGGGCAGGCGGGTGTCGTTGTCGATAACAGCAAGTTCGATACCGTGCAGTTCAGTGAACTGACGCATATCGTCGAGGGTCAGAGAGTGGCTAAATACGGTGTGGTGCGCGCCGCCGGCAAGGATCCAGGCTTCGGATGCGGTTTGCAGATCCGGCTGGGCTTTCCACAGAGCGTTGGCAACCGGCAGTTTCGGCAGCGCGTGCGGCGTTTTAACGGCATCGACGCAGTTGACCAGCAGACGGAAGCGATCGCCAAGATCAATCAGGCTGGCATTAATGACCGGGCCGGTTTTGGTGGAGAAGATCAGACGCGCCGGATCCGCTTTGCCGCCAATGCCGAGATACTGCACGTCGAGGATCGGTTTTTCATCCAGCGCAATGGTCGGGCACACTTCCAGCATATGAGAGCCGAGCGCCAGATCGTTGTTCTCTTCGAAGTGGTAGGTATAGTCTTCCATAAAGGAGGTGCCGCCCTGCAGACCGGTCGACATCACCTTCATGATGCGAAGCAGAGCGGCAGTTTTCCAGTCGCCTTCCCCGGCAAAGCCATAGCCTTGCTGCATCAGGCGTTGAACCGCCAGGCCCGGAAGCTGTTTCAGGCCGTGTAAATCTTCAAAGGTGGTGGTGAACGCATGGAAGCCACCCTGTTCGAGGAAGCGTTTCATCCCCAGTTCAATACGGGCGGCATCAATCACATTCTGCCGTTTGTCGCCGTTTACCTGAGCGGCGGCGGTCAGACGATAGCTGCTCTCATACTCATCAACCAGCGCACTGATATCACCTTCGCTGATGCTGTTGACCACCTGCACCAGATCGCCCACCGGCCAGGTATTCACTGAGAAGCCGAATTTGATTTGCGCCGCCACTTTATCGCCGTCGGTCACCGCTACTTCACGCATATTGTCGCCAAAACGGCACACTTTCAGGTGACGGGTATCCTGTTTAGAGACCGCCTGGCGCATCCAGGCGCCAATGCGCTGGTGGGCTTTTTTATCCTGCCAGTGGCCGGTTACCACCCCATGCTGCTGGCGCATACGGGCGCCGATAAAGCCGAATTCACGGCCGCCGTGGGCAGTCTGATTAAGGTTCATAAAGTCCATATCAATGCTGTCCCATGGCAGGGCGGCGTTGAACTGGGTATGGAACTGCAGCAACGGTTTATTGAGGATAGTCAGGCCGTTAATCCACATTTTGGCCGGTGAGAAGGTATGCAGCCACACCACCATACCGGCGCATTTGTCATCGTAGTTGGCATCGCGGCAGATGGCGGTAATTTCATCCGGCGAGGTGCCGAGTGGTTTCAGGACCAGCTTACAGGGCAATTTGGCTTCTGCATTCAGGGCGTTCACGACTTGTTCGCCATGCTGCGTCACCTGACGCAGGGCTTCGGGTCCGTACAGGTGTTGGCTGCCAATCACAAACCAAACTTCATAATTATCAAAAATGGTCATTATTGTGTCCTTAGTGTGTGAGCGCTGCCTGGGTTGCCGGCGCGACTACGGGGAGATAGTGAAGCTCGGCGCTTTTCGCCCATTGCTGGTAGCGGCGATAGAGTTGTTCAAAGCGCTCGGCCTGCGCGGCCACGGGTTGCAGCGTATTTTCGATCTGGCTTGCCATCTGCTGTTGTGCGGCTGGAATGTTGCTGTGCACGCCTGCAGCGACGGCGGCAAAAATGGCCGCGCCGAGCGCACAGCACTGATCGGAGGCGACGATTTGCAGCGGCCGATTGAGCACATCGCAGCAGGCCTGCATGATGACCGGGTTTTTACGGGCGATACCGCCAAGGGCCATCACGTTATCCACGGCGATACCCTGTTCGGTAAAACATTCCATAATGGCGCGTGCGCCAAAGGCGGTGGCGGCAATCAGCCCGCCAAAAAGGGCTGGCGCGTCGGTGGCGAGGTTGAGATCGGTAATCACCCCTTTCAGGCGCTGGTTGGCGTTCGGGGTACGGCGGCCGTTAAACCAGTCCAGAACCACCGGCAGATGTTCAAGTGAGGGATTTTTCGCCCAGGCGGCGGTCAGGGCCGGCAGCAGTTGTTTCTGGCTCTCTTTAATCTGGGTTTTCAGCTCAGGATGCGCCAGCGAAAGCTGCTCCAGCGGCCAGCCAAGAATGCGGCCAAACCAGGCGTAGATATCGCCGAAAGCGGATTGCCCGGCCTCAAGGCCAATAAAGTCCGGCACCACGCTGCCATCCACCTGCCCGCAGATACCCTTGACCGCGCGGTCGCCTACGCTCGGCTTATCCGCAATCAGAATGTCGCAGGTGGAGGTGCCAATCACCTTAACCAGCGTGTTGGGCTGCGCCCCGGCGCCGACGGCCCCCATATGGCAGTCAAATGCGCCGCCGGAAATCACCACCGATTCGGACAAGCCCAGGCGCTGCACCCATTCAGACGTTAAGGTGCCGACCGGTAGATCGGCGGTAAAGGTCTCGGTAAAGAGCGGCGTCGGAAGGTGTTTGTTAAGCAGCGGATCCAGCTCGTCGAAGAAACTGGCTGGAGGCAGACCGCCCCAGCTTTCGTGCCATAAGGATTTGTGCCCGGCGCTGCAACGTCCCCGGCGAATGTCCTGCGGGCGGGTGGTGCCGGAAAGCAGGGCCGGTACCCAGTCGCACAGCTCAATCCATGACGCCGCAGCCTGGGCGACGTCCCGGTCTGCACGGGTCACATGCAGGATTTTCGCCCAGAACCATTCGCTGGAGTAAATGCCGCCGATATAACGGGAGTAGTCGGTCCTGCCGGGTTTGTGGCACAGCGCAGTGATGGCTTCTGCTTCTTCCACTGCGGTATGGTCTTTCCACAACACGAACATGGCGTTGGGGTTGTCGGCGAATTCCGGACGTAAAGCAAGAACGCGTCCTTCGGCATCAATGGGGGCGGGGGTTGAGCCCGTGCTGTCAACGCCAATCCCTTTCACGCTCTGACGCTGGGCGTCGGTAAGCTCCGCCAGGACGGTTTTGACCGCCGCTTCCATCGACTCAATATAGTCCCGGGGATGGTGACGGAACCGGTTGTGCGCCGCGTCGCAATAGCGTCCTTCCTGCCAGCGGGGATACCACTCGACGCTTTCGGCGAGCTCTTCGCCAGAGGCACAGTCTACTGCCAGTGCTCGTACTGAATCGCTGCCGAAATCGAGGCCAATTGTAATTGCCATCCTGTTGCTCCATGAAGAATAACCTTATGGAGAAACATAGAGATCGACTGAAAAAAGCGTCAGGCAGTATTCGCTAATCTTATGGACAATAATGCTATGTAAGTGCAAAGTGTGACGCCGTGCAAAAATTCGATGTGGACATTTCTGCCACCTTTATAGACACTTTGGTTGACCCTTTTGATCCCTTTCAGTTGAGTAAAAGTGGCATAAATTCTTTTATCTGGCGGGGTTGAAAGTGACGGCGATTTCTTTGTGCCCGGTCAAAATGCGTGCAGAATGAAACGCGTATCAATATGGACAATTGGTTTCCTGAATGACAATCGGAGTATTGCGTTTATGGCTGAGTCTCAAAACGATCCGCTGCTGCCGGGTTACTCGTTTAATGCGCACCTTGTGGCGGGATTGACGCCCATTGAGTCGGAAGGTTATCTCGATTTTTTTATCGACAGACCTCTCGGCATGAAGGGCTATATTCTGAACTTTACTGTGCGCGGCGAAGGGGTTGTCGATAATAACGGCAAGCAATACGTCTGTCGTCCAGGGGATATGCTGTTGTTTCCGCCGGGGGAAATTCACCACTATGGCCGCCATCCTGATGCCAGCGAGTGGTATCACCAGTGGGTCTATTTTCGTCCCCGGGCGTACTGGCATGAGTGGTTAAGCTGGCCAACGATTTTCGCCCAGACCGGATTTTATCGTCCTGACGATCGGCATCTGGCGCAGTTTAGCGAACTGTTCGGGCAAATTATTGATGCCGGACAGAGCGGCGGGCGTTATGCCGAACTGCTGGCAATCAACCTGCTGGAGCAGTTGCTGCTAAGGCGGATGGACGCCATCAATGAGTCTTTGCATCCTCCGCTGGATAACCGTGTACGCGATGCCTGTCAGTACATCAGCGATCATCTGGCGGACAGCCATTTTGATATTGCGGGAGTAGCGCAACATGTCTGCCTGTCACCGTCGCGCCTGTCACACCTGTTTCGCCAGCAACTGGGGGTCAGTGTTCTGAGCTGGCGCGAGGACCAGCGTATCAGCCAGGCCAAGCTGCTGCTGAGCACCACCCGGATGCCCATTGCCAGCGTCGGACGCAACGTCGGGTTTGAGGATCAGCTCTACTTCTCGCGGGTATTTAAAAAATGCACCGGCGCCAGCCCCAGTGAATTTCGTGCAGGATGTGAATAAAGGGTAAAGAAGCGCAAGGAATTTCGCGAGGGGATCGCGGGATCGCTAAACTATTCGGATAATTTAAGATTGACCCTGGCGCTCCGTCCCCGGAGAATTCCGCCATCGTTACTCAACCGGATAGTTTATGCAAGCATTGCTGGAACATTTTATTACACAATCAGCCACTTACTCGCTGATTGCGATTGCGCTGGTCGCCTTTTTCGAATCCCTTGCGCTGGTGGGATTAATTTTGCCTGGCACGGTAATGATGGCCGCCCTCGGCGCGCTGATTGGCAGTGGCGAGGTGAATTTCTGGCATGCCTGGCTTGCGGGGATCGTCGGATGTCTTTTGGGGGACTGGATCTCCTTCTGGCTCGGCTGGCGTTTTAAGCAGCCGCTGCACCGGTTGTCGCTTCTGCAAAAGAACAAAGCCTTGCTGGATAAAACCGAACATGCGCTGCATCAACACAGCATGTTTACCATTCTGGTCGGGCGCTTTGTTGGCCCGACGCGACCATTGATCCCGATGGTGGCGGGCATGCTTGATCTGCCGGTGGCGAAATTTGTCACGCCGAATATCATTGGCTGCTTGTTATGGCCGCCGTTTTATTTCCTGCCGGGGATCCTGGCGGGGGCGGCGATAGATATTCCGGCGGGTGAACAAAGCGGCGGATTTAAATGGCTGTTGGTACTGGCCGCGGTATTGCTCTGGCTGGCATGCTGGATGTGCTGGCGGCTGTGGCGCAGCAAGAAAGCTGGGCTTGATAAGCTCTCCACATACCTGCCGCGCCGTCGCCTGTTCTGGCTGGCGCCTTTGTTGATTTGCGCCGCAGTTATCGCGGTAACGGTGCTGGTACGCCATCCGCTGATGCCAGTCTACTTTGAGATACTCACCAAAGTCGTTATGTGATCCCCAGCAGGGCAGAAACCGGGGCTTTGCCGCTCAGCAGGTCATCGGTTTTTCCGTCCCAGGCAATGCGCCCGTCGGCAATCACCAGTGAGCGGGGGGCGATCCTTGCCGCATCTTCGACACTATGCGACACCATCAGCAGCGTGAGTTGCTGGCGGCGGCACACGTCCTGAACCAGGGTCAGCATCTCCTGGCGTAACGCCGGATCGAGAGCCGAGAACGGCTCATCCAGCAGCAGCACCGGCTGCTCGCGCACCAGGCAACGGGCCAGGGCGACGCGCTGGCGTTGACCGCCTGAAAGCGCAGCAGGCAGACGATCCAATAGCGTTTCCAGCCCCATGGTGGCGGCGATGGTGTCCAGCTTACTGCTCTGGGCGCTGGACAGTTTCAGGCCTGGATCCAGCCCCAGGCCGATATTCTGCCGGACCGTCAGATGGGCGAAGAGGTTGTTTTCCTGAAACAGCATCGACACCGGCCGCTTTGCGGGTGCGGTATGGGTGTGCTCGCTATTTTCAATCATCAGGGTGCCGCTTGCTGGCGTCAGAAAGCCGGCCACCAGATTCAGCAGGGTGCTTTTCCCGGCGCCGCTTGGCCCAAGGACCGCCACCAGCTCCCCCTGTTTTACTGACAGGGTGAAGCGCATGGGTAAATGCTGGTACAGCCAGGTTACATCAATCAGTCTTAGCATGGCGGCCCGGAAGTTTTTCGATAAGAGTGAACAGTGAGAAACACAGCACCAGCAGAATAAGCGCGGTCACCGCCCCATCCTGGGTGCGATAAGAGCCTATCTGCTGATAAAGATAGAAGGGAAGCGTGCGAAAGTCGTCATTACCAAACAGCGCAACGACGCCAAAATCACCGATCGAAAGCACGCAGGCAAAGGCCAGCGCCTGGGCCAGCGGCCCTCTTAGCGCCCGCAGCTCCACGACCCGCAGGCGACTAAAGCCAGACATTCCCAGCGACTGACAGAGCAGGCTGTATCGCGCCGTCAGATCGCGCATGGGTGTTTCCAGCACTTTTAAGGCGTAGGGGATCGCCATCAGAGCATTGGTGAAGATAACAATGCCATCGGCGCTGGCGGGCAAACCAATACTGTCATTGAGCAGCAGGAAAAAACCGGTAGCCAGCACAATTCCAGGCATCGCCAGAATCAGCATTCCGCTCATCTCCAGCGCCTGCCCGGCAAGGGTATATTGGCGGATACGCAGTTCGCGACTGCTCCACAGCAACATCATGGTGAGGATGACGCACAGCAGGCCTGCCGAGAGCGCAATGCGCAGCGACGTCCACAGCGCCTGCCAGAGCACTGGCTGGGCAAGGACATGCAGCAGACTAAGATTCAACCCATCGAGGATCACCGCCAGCAGCGGCGGTAAAAGCAGCATCAGCGCCAGGGTAATCAATGTGTAATCACAGATGCGGCTGAACGTTCTGTCCTGCGGATCGCGCCAGCCCTGAATCTGATGACTGCCGACGGCAAAGGCTTTACTTAACCGTTGGCTGAGCAGCACCAGGCCGAGACAGCAGAGCATTTGAATCAGCGCCAGCAATGCTGCTCTGCCTGGGTCGAAGTCGTAACTAAGCGCCTGGTAAATCGCCAGCTCAATGGTGGTGGCCTGCGGCCCGCCGCCCAGCGACAGTACGGTGGCAAAGCTGGCGAAACAGAGCATAAAAATCAGGGCCGCAATGGGTGGGATCTGTCGCCGCAGCCATGGCCATTCGACGTAACGGAAGAATGACCAGCCGCGCATGCCTAACTGGGCCGCCAGCTGGCGCTGCTCACCGGGGATCTGTTCCAGCGTCTGGAGCAGTAAGCGTGAGGCCATGGGAAGGTTAAAGAAGACGTGCGCCAGCAGAATGCCCTGTAACCCGTAGGGCGAGAAGGTCCACTCCAGACCTATCGCAGACGATGCCGAGGCCAGCCAGCCCTGGCGGCCATAGACACTGAGGATACCGAAAACGGCGACCAGCACCGGGAGGATCAGCGTCATGGCGCATAAGCGCAGTAGAGCGAGGCGCCCGGGGAAACGTCGACGGTACAAGGCGCGGGCGAGAAATATCGCCGGAACGACGGAGAGCAAAGCGGAAAGAAAAGCCTGCCAGAAAGAAAAACGCACCACATACCACAGATAGCTGTCCTGAGTCAGGGCCAGAAGATCGGTGGCAGGCGCATGTTTCTGGAGGGCAAAAAACGCGGCTAAGGCCACCGCCACCATGAGGGTGGCGGCGATCAAACCGGGAGCAAGCCAGCCGGCAATTAACGGCTGACGGCGCGTTGCCATGCACTGATCCAGTCGGCGCGTTGGGAGGAAACCTGCTGTGGGGTGTATTCCAGAGAGGTCTGCGGTTTTACCAGGCTGTTAAAGCCGTCCGGCAGCGTCACGCTGGTTACCGGATACATCCAGTTACCGGTCGGGATCGCATTCTGGAATGCAGGAGAAATCATAAAGTTGAGGAATTTTTCCGCCAGTTCAGGTTGTTTACTTGCTGCGGTGCGGGCTGCGACCTCAACCTGTAAATAGTGACCTTCGCTGAAGTTAGCCGCCGCATACTGCTCTTTTTTCTCTTCGATAATGTGGTACGCCGGAGAGGTGGTGTAGCTCAGCACCAGATCGCCTTCACCTTTGAGGAACAGACCGTAAGCCTCGCTCCACCCTTTGGTGACTGTGACGGTTTTGGCCGCCAGCTTTTTCCAGGCTTCCGGGGATTTGTCGCCATAGACTTTTTGCATCCACAGCAGCAGGCCGAGACCCGGCGTGCTGGTGCGGGGATCTTCATAAATCACCCGCCATTTCTGTTCGCTTTCGACCAGCTCTTTCAGGCTTTTCGGCGGGTTTTGCAGTTTGGTTTTGTCGTAGACAAAGGCGAACCAGCCGTAATCGAAGGGGACGAAGGTGTCGTTTTTCCAGCCGCCCGGAACGCTGAGAGCATCGACGGCCACACCGCTTTTAGCAAACAGGTTGGTCTGTGATGCGGCTTCAAGCAGGTTGTTATCCAGCCCCAGCACCACGTCAGCTTTGCTGTTTTTGCCTTCCATACGCAGACGATTGAGCAGGGATACGCCATCTTCCAGCGCCACGAATTTCAGCTCGCAATTGCAGTCAGCTTCGAAGGCTTTTTTTACCACCGGACCCGGACCCCAGTCGGCAGCAAAGGAGTCGTAGGTATAAACGGTGAGCGTCGGTTTGGCAAAAACAGGGGCTGCGACGAGCAGCATGACGGGCAGAACTTTTTTAAGCACTTTGCACCTCAAAAAATGTAGGTGGCAAAGGATTTTGAGCGAGAGCCTCAAATCCCTTCGCCGGCGTTATCCGGATCAGGTTCGACGGGTATTTTCTCAGCACACGCTTACGCGCAGCACCCCGTTGAGCACCGCAACATTGTAATGATTTTGTACGTTTTCACAAAGCGTTATGGATCCGGCGGGGCAAACCATGCGGATTTAAAGTCAAACCAGCCGAGCGTGTTCATCCGTAGCCCACGCATGCTTCGCTGGCCCTGGATTATCAGCCAGTGATGGATAAGCGGCATCATCGCTTTACTCGCCAGCAGTTGCTGGCACCAGGTCGCAAGATTCATTTCGCCAGCCCGCCAGCGAGCGGCATCGGCCTGCCAGTCGAGCGGTACGCAGTGCTGAATCAGCGGCACTTCATAGAGGTGCGCGAAGAGTGAAAAATCGAGCGGCAGCGTAAAGTTTGCGCTGTTAAGCCAGATATCACTGACCATTTCTCCGGCGTGCCACTGCGCGTACTCGACCTCCTGAATATCAAGGCGTACGCCATGGCTGGCGAGCAGCGCGCTCATAATACTGGCAATGGCCCGGTGTTCGTTATGGTCGCGGTAAAAAGTCAGGGTCAGCGACTCCAGCCCGGCGGGTTTTTCACCGTTGGCAGGGCGTGCATGATGCCAGCGTGGCAGCAGGCCGTAGGCAGGGAACCAGTAGCGTTGATAGTGAACGTCGGCGTGGTACAGCAGATTGCTCGGAGACAGCACCTGACTTATCCAGTCGCGTACAGCCTGGTTGGCGCCGCGCTTTGAGCGGGCATCGAAAAGCAGGTAATAGCAGCCTTCCTCAAGACGACTTTCAACCGCTTTTTCACTGTCGGTGGGGCCGTCAATCGTCAGGCCGCCATTAGGTTCATCGCCTATTTCGGGTAATACCCAGACGTTAACTTCATCAATCAGGGCGCGAAAACCAAAGTAGTCGTCAAAAGCGTGAATTTTAAGCTGGTTGTTATTGTTACGCGTTACTGCGTAGGGACCGGTGCCGACCGGATGGCTGGAGAAATGGGGCATCGTGCTCCATTCCTGCGGCAGGATCATTGCCGGAATATGGCCTACCAGCCAGGGCAGCCAGTTATCCGCTTGATTCAGATGGATATCCAGTGTCCAGGGCGTCGGAGAGAGCACCTGGGTGATATGTGAGTAGAGCGGCAGCTCGCTTACTCGCTGGAGAGAGGCGATAACATCGCTCATTTCCAGCTCGCGACCATGATGAAAATGAATGCCGGGGCGCAAATAAAAACGCCAGTGCAAGGGGGTAATTTGCTTCCAGTGGTGGGCAATATCCGCTTCCAGTTCCCCATTTGCCTCATTTATACGGGTCAGGGCGTTGAAGATTTGCCGGGCCATATGGGTTTCCGAGCGGCGCAGGGCGGTACCGGGCAGTAAATTGCGTAGCGGCCGGTAGTAGAGCACCCGCAGGATATGTCGCCCCTGACGAAAACTGCGGCCAAGGTGGGACACCAGCATCTGGCGGACGGCGCTCTTATCGCCGACCAGTTGCACCAGTTGATCAATACGATCCTGCTCCAGCAGGTCTTCTGCGCGCTGCTGCTGGAGCGCCAGTCCGGTATAGAGGAAGGTCAGCCGCGAACGCTTGCCACGCCCGGCTTCCGCATCCCAGGTCAACCACCCGCGAGCCTGCATGGTATTGAGCAGGGTACGCATATGACGGCGCGAACAGCTCAGTAACTCTGCCAGCTCATTGAGCGTGGTTTCCTGTGATTTTCCGTCACAGCATTGCCACAGGCGGATGAACTGTTGTTGCAGGCGGCCAGAAGACATAAAAGGGGAACTCCTGAGGAAAAGTCATCAATTTATTAATCCCTATATTAAGCCAATAATTCTCTTCGATGAAAGCGAGGAGGGGAGTATGAAGAGATCATTTACCCGGCAATTTTACTTAGCGTATTTTCGCGCGTCGCAGAGAGCATCCTGGCTTCAATGCCCGAATGCTGAACAGCGACTGAGAATGCTCGAAGAATTAATGCAGTGGAATGTGACATCCCCGGTCTCTAAACCCTAAATAATTCGGGTTGCATCGCGACGGCAAGCGAAGTCATCCCCATGAGCATAGACAACTATGCGACTGGGGTGGGTGAGCGAAGCCAACAAAGAGGCAACGTGAAGTATGACGGGTTTAAACCCTGAATTGCAGCCATCATGTGTGACTGAGTATTGGTGCGAATCACCACGCCAGCAGGTATTATCTGCTGGCTTTTTTCGCTTCTACGCATGCAAAGGATTTTTATGCTCTGGTTGATGACGATGGGACGCCGCCTGAACGGCATATACCTCGCTTTTATGATGGTCGCGTTTATGATCGGCGTCGCTGGCGCGCTACAGGCCCCGACACTGAGCCTTTTTCTCAGCCGCGAAGTGGGTGTTGAGCCCTTCTGGGTGGGGCTGTTTTATACGGTAAACGCCGTGGCCGGTATCGTGGTGAGCCTCGGGCTTGCGAAGCGTTCAGATAGTCGTGGCGACAGGCGCAAGCTGATCATGTTCTGCTGCCTGATGGCGGCGGGTAACGCACTCCTCTTCGCTTTTAACCGCCACTACCTGACGCTCATTACCTGCGGTGTGTTTCTTGCTTCACTGGCGAGTACCGCGATGCCGCAGCTTTTTGCTCTGGCCCGGGAATACGCAGACAGTTCGGCGCGGGAAGTGGTGATGTTCAGCTCCATTATGCGTGCCCAGATTTCCGTTGCCTGGGTCATTGGCCCGCCGCTGGCATTTATGCTGGCGCTCAATTATGGCTTCACCGCCATGTACGTGATTGCCGCCGGGATTTTTGTGATTAGCCTCGTGTTGATTGCTTTATGGCTGCCTTCCGTGAAACGGGTGGAACAACCTGCTGATATTGCCGTTACCCAGGTGCGCGGCTGGAATAACAGCAATGTGCGCATGTTGTTTATCGCCTCCACGCTGATGTGGACCTGCAACACCATGTACATCATTGATATGCCGCTATGGATTAGCTCGGTGCTGGGGCTGCCTGACAGTCTGGCTGGCGTGTTAATGGGGACAGCGGCAGGGCTGGAAATACCGGCCATGATCCTTGCGGGCTACTACGTTAAGCGCTTTGGTAAACGTAAGATGATGATTGGTGCAGTCATGGCTGGCGTGTTGTTCTATGCGGGTCTGCTGGTGTTCCATAGCCGCGAAGCCTTGCTGGGGCTGCAAATTTTCAATGCCATTTTTATTGGCATTATCGCCGGGATCGGCATGTTGTGGTTCCAGGATTTGATGCCGGGGCGTGCCGGCTCTGCGACAACGCTGTTCACCAACAGTATTTCTACCGGGGTTATTATGGCCGGGGTGATTCAGGGCGCGCTGGCGCAAAGCTATGGCCATGCCTCGGTATACTGGGTGATAGTCGCGTTTTCGTTGCTGACGTTGCTCCTGACCGTGCGGGTCAAAGAAAGCGCCTAATCTATAGAACTCCCGGCGGGGCAGATGCCGGGAGCCTCCAGTCAATTGAGCTCGATCCGCTTGATATCGCCGATGATAAATATGTAGGCCACCAGACCAATCAACGCCGTTAAGCCTATGTAGATGAGCGCGTAAAAGAAGTTACCGGTTCCGGCAATAATAAAGCCAATAATTAATGGTGTAATGATCGACGCCATATTGGCACAGAAATTAAATATTCCGCCGGTCAGCCCCGCCATATTTTTTGGCGCGATGTCAGAAATTAATGTCCAGCCCAGCCCGACCATTCCCTGACCAAAGAAAGCAACCGACATAATGACGATGACCAGCGTATTATTGGACACCCAGTTAGCGCTTATAATAAAGCTTGAGAGGAGCAATCCGCTAATGATCGGCAGTTTTCTGCTGATGTTTACCGAGGCGGTTTTTTTCAGCAGTTTATCGGATACCCAGCCGCCGAAAATGATGCCAATCGCGGCGGCGAGAAACGGCCAGGTGGCGAACAAACCCACATGAAGCCAGGGTAACTGGCGCTCCTGAGCCAGATACGTGGGGAACCAGGTCAGAAAGAAAACCAGTGTGGTATTGCCAGCATACTGCCCTAAACTTGCGCCGATGACCTGCCGACAACAGAGCAGACGTTTGGCATCGGACCAGTTAAAGGGAATATTTTGATTCGCGCTCTCTTTATTTCCAATGCCAATGTAATCCAGCTCTTCTTTATTTACGGTCGTAGATTCATGTGGCTCACGGTAATATTTCCACCACACGAAGGTGAATGCGATACCTAACCCGCCGGTAATGAAAAAGAGCGTTCTCCAGCCATGATGTTCGAGAATTAAAAATAACAGTGGGGAAAATGCAGCAAGGCCGATATATTCCCCAACGGTGTAGGTGGCGGTTGCACGGGCTCGCTCATGCTGGGGAAACCATGTCCCGACCACCCGGCTGTTGACCGGAAAACAGGGCGCTTCACTGATGCCCAGCCCTAAGCGAAAGAGCAGTAAGGATTTTAAACCCAGGGCAAAGCTCTGCATAAGGGTGAAGGTTGACCAGAAAAAGATGGCAAGGGCATAGGTTATTTTGTTGCCGAACCTGTCTAAAAACATGCCTCCGGGGATTTGCGCCAGAGCATAGGTCCAGGCAAAAGCAGAGAAGACGATCCCCATCATTGCCGGATCAATATGCAGTTCGCTGGTCAATGCTGGCGCGACAATACCCAAAATGGTGCGGTCGAGATAATTAATCATTGTGCCAACAGATAATAACAATAAAATTACAATTCTCGCCCGGCTTCTTTTCCTCGTCGCGGTTAACGGCACGGTGCTTTCCTGATTCGCAATTGTCCTCATGTGCACATCCTTTAAAGTTTAAAATATTTTTGCATATATCTGTATATGCAAAAATACTTTCTGGATCCGCTGCTTCTCATATTATGAACCGTTTTGTTACATACTGATCACAGTGCCCGGTAATATTTTGATGTTACACGGTTATTTTCGCTTTTATAACCGTTGGATATTTCCTTTATGCTATATTTAATGCAGCGATTTTATCTTATATTATACGGTCAAAAATAATGAACCTAAAGCAACTTTATTATTTTAAGCGACTCTCAGAAACCGAGCATTACACTGAAGCCGCCTCCAGCCTTTTCATCACCCAACCTTCGCTAAGTCATGCTATCTCTGAGCTGGAGAAAGAGCTTGGCGTATCGTTGTTTGCCAGAAAGGGTCGCAATGTCGAGATCACGCAAAATGGGAAACGCTTTCTTCCCTATGTTGAAGATGCCCTGACGTCGTTAGAGAACGGGCGTATGACGTTGCAAAAAAGTGGAATGGATAGCAAAGAAAATATTCGCATTGCTTTTATCTATACCATGGGTGAATATGTTGTTCCGCAGCTAATTCATCAATATTCTGTAACGCCTTCCCGCCATAATGTAACCTTTTCTTTTACTCAGGGAACGTCACTGACGCTTTTACAGGAGTTAAAGTCAGGGCGTACCGATCTGGCTATTTGCTCTTATATTGCCGATGAGCCGGATATCGATTTTATCCCCATCATTCAGCAGGAGTTGGTTGTCGTCACGGCGAAGGAACATCCGCTCGCAAAATTATACAAAGATGATGTCGACCTTGTTGAAACTATTCATTACCCCTATATCTACTTTTCCGAAAATAGTGGCTTACGGCCTTTTATCGATAACGTATTTATTCAGCAGAAGCTGGTGCCGGATATTGCCTGCTATGTTGAAGAGGATACGGCGATGGCGGGACTGGTGAGCATTGATTACGGGATTGCCATCATGCCGCGAATTTCTGCACTCGCGAACTACAATGTGCATATCCTGGCGATCAAAAACAAAATACCCCCCCGGTTTATCTATCTGGCGACCATGAAAGACAGGGTGCTTTCTCCTGCAATTCAGTCGTTTAAAAATTTTGTCATTGATGACAGCCAGAAGAAGCGTTAAATCAGTTGCCCGGAGCCTGGCTCCGGGCAACTGTTTCACGGGTTATCAGGACAGGATATCCATCATTTCACGCAACTGAGTAATGGCTATCTGACCCGGCGCCGAGGCCTGACCTGCAGTACCGAATGTCATGGCTGAACCAAAAATTCGCCCCGTCACACGGCTGACGCCGCCCAGTTTTGCCATCGACATGGTGATGACAGGGCGTGTTGCATAGTGCTCTTTCATTTTCAGAGTGGCGGACAGTAGCGTCAGCACATCACGCGGCGACTGCGGCATGACTGCAATTTTCGGCAGATCGGCACCGAGATCCTGCATACGGCGAAGGCGATAGACAATATCTTCCTCGGCAGGGGTTTTGTAGAAATCATGGTTACTCATGATAACTTTCACCCCGTTTGCATGAGCTGTATCGATCACCGTGCGGATCTGCGCTTCATCGTTGAACAGCTCAATATCAATCAGATCGACCAGCCCACTCTGGGCGGCCTGACGATTGAGTGCAAAGTAGGCCTCGTCACTGATTTCCGTTTCGCCGCCTTCACGTTTGCTGCGGAAGGTAAACAACAGCGGGATATCTGCCAGCAACTGGCGAATTGCAGCCAGTGCCTGCTGAACCTGCCCTGCGTCTCTCACCTGAGTAAAATGGTCAACGCGCCACTCAATCAGATCGGCCCCGGCGCTGGTCAGCGAACGGGCATTGGTTTGCAAATCGTCGAGGGTTTTACCGATCAGCGGTACGCAGATCAGGGTTTTCCCCTCCTGGAAGGTAATATTTTTAACCGTTACTGTATTTATCATTTTGGTATCCATAATTCTTTTTCGCTGAGCTTTCAGACGGTCGCCGTGACGCGCGCAGTTTTGCTGGCAGCATAAACCTGAAACTGACGATACCCGATGTACAGGGCGATCACAAAGCCGATGATGGCGATAATTAAATCAAACCACATGATGCTGGCGATGCTAATTTTCGACAGTTTTGCGGTAATCAATGGGATGGTGAAGCTGGCAATGCTACCGGCGGTGTAGAAGATCCCTGTGGCTTTGCCTTTCCCGTTCGGGAAGCTCATTGCCATAATGGTTGCCCCCAGTTGCAGCACGCCTCCCGCCGCCGAGAAACCAATGACAAATGCGAAACCGGTCACAATAAATGCAGTGGGATACAGGCAAACCACCAGTAATGAAACCATTGAAATACCGGTATAGATAACCATCGCCACGGCAGAATTGATGACGTTTTTCACAAAGGTTGCAGTGAAGAACACACAGGTCAGTGAACCCGCGGTGTAGATACTCAGCAATTTTATGGCTGATTCGTAGGGGATCCCGGCAACATACTGACCGTACTGCGCCAGCCACTGGCTGACCAGATAAAAGGTCGCCATGCCAATATAACCATACAGCGTGAAGATCAGCATATCCAGGCTACTGGCATCAGACTTCTGCCCGGCGCTGACGGTGGATTTTTCGACGCTCTGCTTTGCTGCCCGGTGATCGGGGAAGGGCATTTTTATCAGATAGACAGCGCTGATTACGATCAGTATTGCCGCAATAATAAATGACCAGCCAAACCACATATCGGCCCAAAGTAACAGACCGATGATAAAGGGCAGCAGGAATTGCCCGGCAGAGACAAAGGCCTTGATAAGTACATTGGCCCGGCTTGCCGAATTGGGGAATGCTTCCATTAACGCCGGATAGGTGCCGGAGTCGAGGAAGCTGTTCGCCATCCCACCGAGGATGCCAAAGAAGTAGGCGATATAGATATTTTTGGTCAGCAGGATACCGAAGAAAAAGAGCAAATAACTCAGGATACCCAGATAGATAAAGGGCTTACGTCCGTAACGATCGGAGAGAAAACCCGTCACGATGGTGGCGAGTTTACCGATACCCAAAGACGAAATAACAATCGACACACCGGCCCTGTCCGTTCCCCACTGCTCCTGCAAATTCGCCATATTGAGGGTAATCAGCAGTACCCCCATGCCGTGGATCAGGTAGTTGAGATACAGCCCGGCCGCGGTCGGGATATATTTATTTTTCATCATTTCGCCCCTTAAAAAAGGACATTCTTGACGTAATCCACCGGCATCTCTTTGCCTGTCCAGATTTCGAATGCTTTTGCGCCCTGCCAGAGCATCATTCCCAGGCCGTTCAGCGTGCGGCAGCCTTTCTTCTCAGCCACTTGCAGCAGGTGGGTTTTGCGCGGGTTGTAAATCACGTCAGAGACGATCAGGTCCGGGCGCAGGAAGCTGTCATTCGGCAGCAGCATCTGGCCTTCAAAGGGTTTCATGCCGACACCGGTGGCATTGGTGAGGATCACGCTGCTGTCGATTTCCTGGCGCAGTTTGTCGTGGTCGGCAATATCAAACAGGTGGATTTCGCAGTTCGTGTTATTGCGGATCTTGGCGACGGTTTGCTCTGCGTTAGCGAAGAATTTATCTTTCTGGTTGAAGATAGAGATCTCTTTCACACCATCCAGCGCAGCCTGCACACAAAGGGCTGTTGCTGCGCCGCCTGCGCCCAGTACGGTCATTTTTTTGCCGATGATATCAATGCCGTCTTCAGCAAGTGCGCGCATGTAGCCGGTGCCATCGGTAATGTGGCCGGTTAACACGCCGTTATCGTTAACAACGGTATTGACCGCGCCAACCAGTTCCGCCGCCGGGGACAGTTTGTCCAGATACTGGCAAATCGCGGTTTTGTTCGGCATGGAGACGTTAAAACCCCGTAGTTTCAGCGCGCGGAAGCCCTGGACAACGTCTTTCAGCTCCTGGTTGTCCACTTCAAACGCCAGGTAGACATAATCCAGGCCCAGATGGGCGAAAGCTTCATTGTGCATGGTCGGCGACATGCTGTGACGAATCGGAGTAGCAATCAGTCCAATCAGCTCAGTGTGACCAGTAATACGTTCTGCCATGATAAAGTCCTCAATTATTGGAAATGGAATTATTTTTCGTTGCCGTCAGCCCAGGACACCCATGTCCTGCAGGGATTCCAGCACGTTGCGCCCTTCGCGCACGCCATCGATAATGCGGCGCGCCATCACGCTATCGCCGATATTCATTACCGGGATCTGCCGGGTGCTGGCCCAGTGCTGGACTTCATCAAGGCCGTTTCTGTTGGCGCGCATTCCCAGGCATACAAAGCCGTAATCAAAGGGAATGTCATAAGCGCGGTCGGCTTTTTTGACGCTGAAATGGTCCGGATGGACGCTGACGAGTTGTGTTTGCATATGCTGTTCCACCTGGTGTTCATCCAGCATGGCCAACATGGCGTTTTTGGTGATGATATCCAGATCGCGTCCCGGGGCATCCTGCATCTCAATCAGGGTGGTTCGGGCCCCGCGGCCGGAGAAATATTCGATAACGTCCAGGCCTACTGCGCCGCCGCCCACCACGGCGATGCGCTTACCTTCGGCATCGGCAAACCGCGCAAGATGATGGATCATGCCGGTAATGGAGAAGACATTGCCGCCTTCGACATCAATGCACTCCAGCAGGCCGCTAATCGGTGGTAACAGGGGAGTGGAACCGGTGGCATTAATGATCAGGTCAGGATGCAGTTCTGCGATCGTTTCAACACTGGCTTCCTGGCCTACCTGAAGGAGCAGGTTATTGAGGCCTGAGATACGGTTTTTCATAAACTGCGGGAAGTCAGCGATGCGCTTTTTCTCCGGCAGCAGCGATATTTCGCTGGCCAGGCCGCCAAGGCTGTTTCTTTTCTCCAGCAACCAGGTATGGCAACCCACTTCCGCAGCGGTGCAGGCCGCTTCCATCCCTGCGGTTCCGGCTCCAATCACCACGACACGGGTATCACGGTTAACTTTGCGCTGTTTGTAGGCATCGCCATGAATAATGTCCGGGTTGATTGAGCAACGCAGGGGGCGAGAGCGGGCAATACGGTGATCGGCGCAGCCAATATTGCAGGAGATGCATTTACGCATCAGACGCTCGTTGCCCTGCTGCACTTTCTGTACCCATTCCGGCTCGGCAATCAGCCCGCGACCAATGGCGATAAGGTCGGCATCACCGCTGGCAATAATATCTTCGGCGACTTTTGGGGTGCGGATGTTGCCCGCGATCACGGTGGGTTTATTAAACTTCTCGCGCACGGCGCGGGAGAGGTACCTTTTCCAGCCATCCTCGAGAGACATCTGGTCAATTTGCAGATTGAGGCTGTCGTTTTGCGCGGCGGAAACGTTGAGGATGTCGACCTTATCCTGGCAGAGCGCAAGCATGCGCAAGGTATCATCCAGCGTATTCCCGCCTTTGAGGAAATCATCAGCGCTAAAACGCAGGCTGATGGGGAAGCGGGGGCCGACGCTGGCGCGCACTTTGTCCACCACCAGGCAGAGCATTCTGGCGCGATTTTCGACGTCGCCGCCAAATTCGTCGGTTCGCTTATTGAACAGCGGGGACAAAAACTGGCTGATTAAATATGAGTGACCGGCATGAATTTCCACGCAGTCAAAACCGGCTCGTTTGACGCGTTCAGCCGCTTCGCCAAATTTATCCACCGCATGATAAATTTCTTCCCGGGTCATTGCCCGTGGAATATTACCGTTCTTTTTCGACGGGGTTGTTGAGGAAGAGAGCGGCTGTTCGCCATTCAGGCGATAAGGATAAGCGGAAGCACCTGCATGGTTAAGTTGAATAGAGACACAGGCGCCATGTTTATGTAATGTTTCCGTTAATTTAAATAAGCCGGGAATATATTGATCGTTATCGATACGTAACTGTGTGGTGCCATTAGAGGCAAAAGGAAAATCGATGCAAATATTCTCAATTGTAATTAAGCCAGTACCCCCTTTTGCCCGCAGCTCGTAGTACTCAAGCTGTTCGCCGGAGACTTCACCGTTCAGGGTCGCCATGTTGGTGCCCATCGGCGGCATGATGATGCGGTTTTTCAGCGTCATACCGTTGATGGTAAGCGGGCTAAAAAGGTGTTGATAGTGGCTCATTGTTCCTCTCCACAGGATATCCCGAAGGCCGACATGCGGTACTTCTGATATATCCAAAATTAATATGTTTCTGCGGGAAAGATAACGAGGGGGAAGAGGGAAAAATAATGCTTTTTTTTGCATGAAACCATAGGGTCTTTCTATGCAATTAACCGTTTTTTCACATGCTGGTATTTATATATTAAATAATTAATCCGTATTTTTACTTGTGCTGGCGAGTTGATACAAAAATGTCAGCGGTCAGGCGGGAATGAATGGCAAAACGGCGATAACTTATTTTTAGAAAATCAAATATCCTTTCTTATGGTATGGATTAATGTCGATAATTGTGATGTAGATCACTATTATGCCGGGCGAAAATTAAACAAAAATGCCCGGCGCTTTGGCCGGGCAGAGATTATCAGGCGCGCAATCAGTTCATAAACGCAGGCTGATTGTTCTCGTAGGCTGCAATGGCCTCTTCATGCTGCAAGGTCAGTCCGATGCTGTCCAGGCCGTTGATCATGCAGTGGCGACGGAAGGCATCAATGGTAAAGCTGTAGGATTTGTCTCCGGCTTTCACCACCTGGGCTTCCAGATCTACTTCAAACGAGATACCCGGCCTGGCGTGGACCAGGGTAAACAGCTCATCGATCTCTTCATCGCTCAACTTCACCGGCAGCAGTTGGTTGTTAAAACTGTTGCCATAGAAGATGTCTGCGAAGCTCGGCGCAATCACGGTTTTGAAGCCGTAGTCTGTCAGCGCCCAGGGCGCGTGCTCACGTGATGAACCGCAACCAAAGTTCTCCCGGGCCAGCAAAATGGAAGCGCCTTTATATACCGGGAAGTTCAGCACAAACTCCGGGTTCGGTACTTCTCCCTTATCATCAAGGAAGCGCCAGTCATTAAACAGATGTGCGCCAAAGCCGGTGCGCGTGACCTTCTGCAAAAACTGTTTTGGAATAATGGCGTCGGTATCGACGTTGGCGGCATCCAGCGGGACAACCAGGCCAGTATGTTGGGTATATTTCTCTGCCATGATTATCTCCTTACAGGCTGCGAACGTCAGCGAAATGGCCACTCACCGCGGCAGCGGCGGCCATTGCCGGGCTAACCAAATGTGTGCGACCACCACGGCCCTGACGGCCTTCAAAGTTACGGTTACTGGTCGATGCGCAGCGCTCACCCGGGTTCAGGCGATCGTTGTTCATTGCCAGGCACATTGAGCAGCCTGGCAGGCGCCATTCAAAACCGGCTTCGATGAAGATTTTATCCAGTCCTTCAGCTTCAGCCTGAGCTTTTACCGGGCCGGAGCCAGGGACGACCAGCGCCTGTACGCCCGGAGCCACTTTACGCCCTTTAGCGACTTCAGCCGCCGCGCGCAAATCTTCAATGCGTGAGTTGGTGCAGGAACCAATAAAGACTTTATCGATAGCAACAGAGGTCAGCGGTACGCCAGGTTGCAGACCCATATAGGCCAGCGCTTTTTCTGCTGATGCACGTTCAACGGGATCGGCAAAGGAAGCGGGATCGGGAATATTGTCATTCACGGAAATGACCTGGCCTGGGTTAGTGCCCCAGGTGACCTGCGGAGCAATCTCTTCTGCCTGCAAGGTCACGACGGTATCGAACTGAGCGCCATCGTCGGTTTTCAGGGTTTTCCAGTATTCCACGGCATCGTCAAAATCTTTGCCTTTCGGCGCATGCAGACGACCTTTAACGTAGTTGAAGGTGGTTTCATCCGGTGCGACCAGACCCGCTTTAGCCCCCATTTCAATGGCCATATTGCACAGGGTCATACGACCCTCCATGCTCAGCGCCTGAATGGCTTCGCCGCAGAACTCCACAACATGGCCGGTACCGCCCGCGCTGCCGGTGGTGCCGATAATGGCCAGCACGATGTCTTTAGCGGTGATGCCCGCCGCAGCTTTGCCTTTGACTTCAATCTTCATGGTCCTGGCGCGGCCCTGCTTCAGGGTCTGGGTCGCCAGAACATGTTCAACTTCGGATGTGCCGATACCGAAGGCTAATGCCCCAAATGCGCCGTGTGTCGCAGTATGGGAGTCGCCACAGACGATGGTCATGCCAGGCAGGGTCACGCCCTGTTCCGGTCCCATCACGTGCACGATGCCCTGATACGGGTGGTTCAGGTCATACAGCTCCACGCCGAACTCTTTGCAGTTTTTAATCAGTTCCTGCATCTGGATACGCGCCATCTCACCGGAGGCATTGATATCCTTGGTCTGGGTTGAGACGTTGTGATCCATGGTGGCAAAGGTCTTGCTTGGCTGGCGCACCGGGCGTTTGTGCGCACGCAGGCCATCGAACGCCTGAGGTGATGTCACTTCATGCACCAGATGGCGGTCGATATACAACAACGGGGTTTCGTTTGCCGCTTCGTAGACTACGTGCGCATCAAACAACTTTTCGTACAAGGTCTTAGCCATGATCACACCCCTTCGGCGACATAACGGGCAATGATATCGCCCATCTCATCGGTACTGACTGCGGCAGCGCCTCGGGACAAATCGCCGGTACGCACGCCTTCTTCTAATGCACGGTTAATGGCGCTTTCAATGGCGGTTGCCGCGTCATCTGCGTCGAGGCTGTAGCGCAGCAGCAACGCCAGGGAGAGGATTTGCGCTATCGGGTTGGCGATGTTTTTACCTGCGATATCCGGTGCTGAGCCGCCTGCTGGTTCGTACAGACCAAAACCTTGCTCATTCAGGCTGGCAGACGGCAGCATACCCATCGAGCCGGTAATCATCGCGCACTCATCAGAGAGAATATCGCCAAACAGGTTGGAGCAGAGCAGCACGTCAAACTGGGACGGGTCTTTAATCAACTGCATGGTGGCGTTGTCGATATACATATGCGCCAGTTCAACATCCGGATATTCCTGTGCCACTTCATTGACGATTTCACGCCACAGCAGGGAGGTCTGCAATACGTTAGCTTTATCAATGGAGTGCACTTTTTTACGGCGCTTACGTGCGGATTCAAAGGCAATACGGGCAATACGTTCGATCTCAAAACGTTGATACACCTCGGTATCAAACGCTTTCTCATGCTGACCACTGCCTTCACGACCTTTCGGTTGACCAAAGTAAATGCCGCCGGTCAACTCACGCACACAGAGAATGTCAAAACCGTTTGCGGCGATGTCGGCACGCAATGGGCAGAACTCTTCCAGCCCCTGGTACAGCTTCGCCGGACGCAGGTTGCTGAACAGTTTAAAATGTTTACGCAGCGGCAGCAGGGCGCCACGCTCAGGCTGCTGAGCGGGAGGCAGGTTTTCCCATTTTGGGCCGCCGACGGAGCCAAACAGGATGGCATCGGCCTGCTCACATCCTTCAACCGTTGCCTGCGGCAGCGGATTGCCATGATGATCGATGGCGATACCACCCACGTCATAGTGGCTGGTGGTGATACGCATGGCGAAACGGTTACGAACGGCTTCCAGTACTTTCAGTGCTTGCGCCATCACTTCCGGGCCAATACCGTCCCCCGGCAAAACGGCAATATGGTGGTTCTTCGACATCACACGGTTTCCTTATTGTTTTCTTTATTTTGAGCTTTGCGTTGCAATTCTTTTTCGACTTCCGCGGCGCGCCAGATGTTATTCAGGACGTGCACCATCGCTTTAGCTGAGGATTCAACGATATCCGTTGCCAGCCCGACGCCATGGAAACGGCGACCATTATAGTTGACCACAATATCCACCTGGCCCAGCGCATCTTTGCCGTGGCCTTTGGCGGTCAGGTCATATTTGACCAGTTCAATGTTGTATTCAGTGATGCGGTTGATTGCCTGATAAATCGCATCAACCGGACCGTTGCCGTTCGCCGCTTCCGCCTTCACTTCGTCACCGGCAGCCAGTTTGACTGACGCGGTGGCGATATCGTTAGAGCCGGACTGCACGCTGAAGTAATCCAGGCGGAAATGCTCTGGCTCTTCCTGCTGTTTATTGATGAATGCCAGCGCTTCCAGGTCGTAATCGAATACCTGACCTTTTTTGTCCGCCAGCTTCAGGAAGGCGTCGTACAGATTATCCAGGCTGTAGTCTGTTTCCTGATAACCCATCTCTTCCATACGGTGTTTCACCGCTGCGCGACCGGAACGGGAGGTCAGATTCAACTGAACCTGGTTCAGGCCGATAGATTCAGGGGTCATGATTTCGTAGTTTTCGCGGTTTTTCAGCACGCCGTCCTGGTGAATACCGGAGGAGTGGGCAAAAGCGCCAGTGCCGACAATCGCTTTATTCGCCGGTACCGGCATGTTGCAGATCTGGCTGACCGTCTGGCTGGTACGCCAGATTTCGTTGTGATTAATGCGGGTGTGCACGTCCATGATGTCTTTGCGCACCTTGATGGCCATGATGACCTCTTCCAGTGAACAGTTACCGGCACGTTCGCCGATACCGTTCATCGCGCCTTCAACCTGGCGTGCTCCGGCATGCACTGCGGCAATGGCGTTGCCGACGGCCAGACCTAAGTCATCGTGGGTGTGGACGGAGATAATCGCTTTATCAATATTGGGTACGCGCTCATACAAGCCGGAAATAATATTCGCGAACTCGAAGGGCATGGTGTAACCGACGGTATCCGGAATATTGATGGTTTTCGCGCCTGCGTTGATGGCCGCTTCAACCACGCGTGCCAGGTCAGCAATAGGAGTTCGCCCGGCATCCTCACAGGAAAACTCAACGTCATCGGTGTAATTGCGTGCGCGCTTAATCATATAGATAGCGCGCTCGATCACTTCATCCAGGGTGCTACGCAACTTGGTGGCGATATGCATCGGCGAGGTGGCAATAAAGGTATGAATACGGAATGCTTCGGCGATTTTCAGTGACTCGGCAGCGACATCAATATCTTTCTCTACGCAGCGTGCCAGTGCGCAAACACGGCTGTTTTTCACCTGACGAGCAATGGTCTGCACGGATTCGAAATCGCCCGGAGAGGATACCGGAAAACCGACCTCCATAACGTCAACGCCCATACGTTCCAGCGCTAACGCGATCTGCAATTTCTCTTTGACGCTCAGGCTTGCCTGTAACGCCTGCTCACCATCACGTAAGGTTGTATCGAAAATAATGACTTGTTGTTGCTGGCTCATGGATTGGTCCTTATCTTTTTCAGGGCGCCTTGCTACGAGCATAAAAAAACCCGCGCCAGGGCGCGGGTTCTTAGTGTTAACTGGAGGATGATTAACGCTGAGCGTCGTCCACCGGTCTACCGCGCACATGGGATGCGTTTAGTAGTAGTAGACCGAGGAAGCGAACATTGCGAATCATGACCATGCTCCAGATGAATGCGATATGCCTTTAGTGGTACTGGATAAGGAATTCAAAGTCAACCCTTAGGTCAATAAAAGCCGCAAAAAACAGGTTGAAAACGGCGTCTCATTTTAGTTGGTTATGCTGTCTTTGTGCCAAAGGGCGAAATAAGCTGTTTAGGATTTGTTGAATGTGCCGAGGGAATTGTTCTTTAATGATGGACATTGCGTCAAATATATATTGCCATGATAACCATGGCTGGATTTCAATTAGCGGTGCAAAAAACTGTTCGCTTGATTTCATGAATCATTCATTGAATTTATAAAATATAATTTAATTATAGTATTCATGCTTGCTCTACCCGTGCGATAACTGCTGTTCTGGCTAATGACACTAGGCTGTGTCCCTTAATCACCTGAGTTATAGTAACTGTCTGTTTCCACAACATATTGAACTATGGCTCGCTACGA